>NZ_AQPL01000223.1:0-24582 GCF_000395345.1 Cupriavidus sp. WS
CGACGCGGCGCCCGCCTCGGATGCCGCGTCGGCCAGGCCCGAAGCGAAGGGGGAAGCAAAGGCGGAAGCCCGCGCGGAGACCGCCACCGGCTCCGAGGATGCCTTCCAGAAGCGCCGCGCCGAAACGCTCAAGGCCGAGGCCGACCAGGCCGCCAAGGACAAGGCCGCGCAGGAGCGCGAGGCGCGCTGCGCCGGCTTGCGCGGCTACGCCGCGGCCCTGCAGCAGAACCGGCGCATCACCGTGCCGGCGCCGGACGGCTCGCCGCAGCATCTCGACGACGACCAGCGCCAGGCCGAACTGCAGCGCACCAACGCCAGCCTCGCCGAGAACTGCGTCTGAGCGGGCCGCGCGGCCGGATCGACCGCCGGTTCAGCCGCTGGGTCAGCCGCCGCCGCGCAGCCATTTCTGGCCTTCGCGGGTGCCGCCGCGGCGGGTCTTGAGCACGCGCTTGCGGCGCGCCGACTTGGGGTCCGCCACCAGCGGGCGATAGACCTCGATGCGGTCGCCCTCGCGCACCACCGTGTCGGGCGTCTTGAGCTTGTTGAAGATGCCCACGCGCAGCGTGGCCGGATCCACTTCCGGGCAGGCCTGCAGCAGCCCCGACGCGCCGATCGCGCCGACGATGGTGGTGCCCGGCGCCACCTCGGTTTCCTTCAGGAAGGCGCCTTCCGGGCGCGCGTAGCAGACCAGCACGCGCAGCACGGGTACGGCTTCAGCGGTTGCCATAGACCACCTCGGCGCGCTTGACGAAGGCATCGACGAACGTATTGGCAATCATGCTGAACACCGGTCCGATGATCTTTTCCAGCAGGAAGCTGGAGAATTCGTAGTGCAGGTGGAACTCGATCTTGCAGGCGTCCTCGCGCAGCGGCGTGAAGCGCCAGGAACCGCTGAAGACCTTGAAGGGGCCGTCCTCGAACACCATATCGATGCGCACGGGCCGCTCCTGCGTGTTGCGGGTGTGGAAATACTGCTTGATGCCGTTGAAGTGGATGTGGATCTTGGCGTCGAGCAGGGTCTCGGTCTGCTCGAACACCTCCACGCCACCGCACCAGGGGAGGAACTTGGGATAGTCCTCGACCTGGGTGACCAGGTTGTACATCTGCTCGGCCGAGTAGCCAAGCAGCACGGATTTATGGACGTCTGCCATGTATCGGGAAATCGGGAATATCGGGAAGCGCGGCAAGGCCCGCGCAAATCCCGCCTGCGCCATGATGCACTGCGGGATCCACCGGGAGCGGCCGGTTTGCTAGAATCGCAATTTTAGCCCACGCGCGGCCCGGCGGCATCCCGGCCGCGCCCGCGAGGCGCGTGGCGGCCTCCCCGGCGCCCTGCGGCGCGGCGCGCCAGCCCGCCCCCTCCCTTCGTTATTCTGGTTTTTTGTTTTTTCCTACCGTTATTTCCTTTACCCGGACCGCATGACCATCGCAGACAACAAGAAAGCCTTTTTCGACTACTTCATCGAAGAGCGATACGAGGCGGGGATCGTGCTCGAGGGCTGGGAAGTCAAGGCGATCCGCGCCGGTCGCGTGCAGATCAAGGAGGGCTACGTGGTCGTGCGCGACGCCGAGCTGTTCCTGATCGGCGCCCACATCAGCCCGCTGCAGAGCGCTTCCACCCACGTCAACCCGGACGCGGTACGCACCCGCAAGCTGCTGCTCAAGGCCGAGGAAATCAAGCGGCTGATCGGCAAGGTGGAGCAGCGCGGCTTTACCATCGTGCCACTGAACCTGCACTACACGCGCGGCCGCGTCAAATGCGAGATCGGCCTGGCCAAGGGCAAGAAGCAGTTCGACAAGCGCGAGACCGAGAAGGACCGCGACTGGCAGCGCGAGAAGGCGCGCATCATGAAGGGCGCGACGAAGGAGTAGGCCACTATAGGCCACTGCGGGCCGCGCCCGCCGCGGCTCGCATGAGCGGCGCGGCTCTCCTGCCCTCCTGCCCTGCCTGCGCGCCCCTCCCGGCGCCCTTCCCGGCGTACTTCCCGGCGCCCTTGCGCGCTCCCGCGCGGCCCTCCCCGGCGCCCTAAGCCTTCTGCCCTTTCACGATCTGCAGCGCGGCGGCCACCATGCTGCTCATGTCGCCGAGATTGCCCGGCACGATCAGCGTGTTGCCCTGCTTGGCCAGGTTGCCGAAGGCGCCCACGTATTCCTCGGCCACCTTCAGGTTGACCGCTTCCATGCCGCCATCGGTGCGGATGGCCCGCCCGATCTTCTCGATGGCCTGCGCGTTGGCTTCCGCCACCGCCAGGATCGCCGAGGCCTCGCCCTGGGCGCGGTTGATGGCGGCCTGGCGGTCGCCCTCCGACTTCTGGATGGCGGCTTCGCGCGCGCCGGTGGCCAGGTTGATCTGCTCCTGCCGCTTGCCCTCCGACGCCGCGATCAGCGCGCGCTTCTCGCGCTCGGCGGTGATCTGGGCCTGCATGGCGTGCAGGATCTCCTTGGGCGGCGTGAGGTCCTTGATCTCGTAGCGCAGCACCTTCACGCCCCAGCTCGCGGCGGCCTCGTCCAGCGCGTTGACCACGCTGTGGTTGATGTAGTCGCGCTCCTCGAAGGTCTTGTCGAGCTCCAGCTTGCCGATCACCGAGCGCAGCGTGGTCTGCGAGAGCTGGGTGATGGCCACCACGAAATTGCTCGAGCCGTAGGACGCCTTCATCGGATCGGTGACCTGGAAGTACAGCACGCCGTCGACCTGCAACTGCGTGTTGTCGCGCGTGATGCAGACCTGGCTCGGCACGTCGAGCGGGATTTCCTTGAGCACGTGCTTGTAGGCCACCCGGTCGATGAAGGGCAGCACCACGGTGAGCCCCGGCGTCAGCGTCGCGCGGTACTTGCCCAGGCGCTCCAGCACCCAGGCATGCTGCTGCGGCACGATCTTGAAGCTCTGCGCCACCAGCACGATCACCGCGACCAGGACCAGCAGGGGCAGCAGGCTGCCGAAGAATTCGAACATGGGACCTCCAGGACGGGTTGAAAAAGGATTCCGAAAAGCCGCAAAGAAGCGCGAAAAGCCGAAAAAAATCCGGAAAGCGCCTGAAAAACCGGGGGAAGCCGGGAAAAACCGGGCGCCTAGCGCGGGCTGACGAACAGCGTGTTGCCGTGCACCTCGACGATGCGAAAGCGCCCCGGCGCGGCGGCGCCGCTCTGCAGCTCGACGTCCCACTCCGTGCCGCGGTAGCGCACCCGCGCGCGGCCGCCCTCGCCCCAGGCCGGCACTTCCAGCTCCTGGCCGATGTCCGGGTTGACGTTGGGATCGCGCTCCGCCGCGTCGCGCCGCGTGCGGCCATAGCGGGAACGCCGCAGCACCACGAAGCCGGCCAGCCCCACCAGCGCGGCGAGCACGGTCTGGCTGGCGGGCCCGAGCCCGGCCAGCGCGCCCAGGCCGCCGGCGGCCGCGCCCAGCGCCACCATCAGCAGGTACAAGGTGCCGAGCCCCAGTTCCGCGATCACCAGCACCGCGGCCAGCGCAAACCAGATGTAGTACGGCGCCATCTCGCTCCCCTTGCCTGCCCGCCGCCACCGCGCGGACGGGCGGGCCCAAAAATGAAAAACCCCCGCAGCGCCAGGGCGCCTGCGGGGGTTCGGAACACCTGGCGCAGGGCCGGTGTACCGCTATTGTGACGTCAAATGCCTCAGGAAGCCAGTTGCTTCCACGTATCGATCACCGAGTCGGGGTTCAGCGAGATCGACTTGATGCCTTCCTTGGCCAGCCACGCGGCGAAGTCCGGGTGGTCCGAAGGACCCTGGCCGCAGATGCCGACGTACTTGTCCAGGCGCAGCGCCGTGGAGATCGCGCGCGACAGCATGAACTTGACGGCCGGGTCGCGCTCGTCGAAGTCCTTGGCCAGCAGCTCCATGCCGGAGTCGCGGTCCAGGCCCAGCGTGAGCTGGGTCAGGTCGTTCGAGCCGATCGAGAAGCCGTCGAAGAACTGCAGGAATTCCTCGGCCAGGATGGCGTTGGACGGCACTTCGCACATCATGATGATGCGCAGGCCGTTCTCGCCGCGCTTCAGGCCGTGCTTGGCCAGCAGCTCGATGACCTTCTCGGCCTGGCCGAGCGTGCGCACGAACGGCACCATGATCTCGACGTTGGTCAGGCCCATGTCGTCGCGCACGCGCTTCATGGCCTTGCATTCCATCTCGAACGCTTCGGCGAAGTCGTCGGCGATGTAGCGCGAGGCGCCGCGGAAGCCCAGCATCGGGTTTTCCTCGTCCGGCTCGTAGCGCGAGCCGCCGATCAGCTTCTTGTATTCGTTGGACTTGAAGTCCGACAGGCGCACGATCACGGGCTTCGGATAGAACGCCGCGCCGATGGTGGCGATGCCTTCGGCCAGCTTGTCCACGTAGAACGCGCGCGGGCTGGCGTGGCCGCGGGCCACGCTTTCCACGGCCTTCTTCAGGTCGGCGTCGACCTGCGGATAGTCGAGGATGGCCTTCGGGTGGACGCCGATGTTGTTGTTGATGATGAATTCGAGGCGCGCCAGGCCCACGCCCTGGTTCGGGATCTGGCAGAAGTCGAAGGCCAGTTGCGGGTTGCCGACGTTCATCATGATCTTGACGTCGATCTCCGGCATTTCGCCGCGCTGTACTTCGGTGACTTCGGTCTCGAGCAGGCCGTCGTAGATGCGGCCTTCGTCGCCCTCGGCGCACGACACCGTGACCAGCGTGCCGTCCTTGAGCAGGTCGGTGGCGTCGCCACAGCCGACCACGGCCGGCACGCCCAGTTCGCGCGCGATGATGGCGGCGTGGCAGGTGCGGCCGCCGCGGTTGGTGACGATGGCGGCGGCGCGCTTCATCACCGGCTCCCAGTTGGGATCGGTCATGTCGGCGACCAGCACGTCGCCGGGCTGCACGCGCTCCATCTCGGCCGGGTCGTTGATGACGCGCACGCGGCCGGTGCCGATCTTCTGGCCGATCGCGCGGCCGCTGGTCAGCACGGGCGCGGTGCCCTTGAGCTTGAAGCGCTGCTCGGCCTTGCCGACGGACTGGCTCTTCACGGTCTCGGGGCGCGCCTGCAGGATGTAGATCTTGCCGTCGCGGCCGTCGCGGCCCCACTCGATGTCCATCGGGCGGCCGTAGTGCTTCTCGATGATGACGGCGTACTTGGCCAGCTCGGCCACGTCGGCATCGGTGATCGAGTAGCGGTTGCGCAGCTCGATGGGCACGTCCACGGTCTTCACGCGGCCGGCTTCGCCGGGCGCGGTGAATTCCATCTTGATCAGCTTGGAGCCGATCGAGCGGCGGATGATCGGGTACTTGCCGGCCTGCAGCGTCGGCTTGAAGACGTAGAACTCGTCCGGGTTGACCGCGCCCTGCACCACCGTTTCGCCGAGGCCGTAGCTGGAGGTGATGAAGACCACTTCCTGGAAGCCGGACTCGGTGTCGATGGTGAACATCACGCCCGAGGCGCCCACGTCCGAGCGCACCATGCGCTGCACGCCGGCCGACAGCGCCACCACGTCATGGGCGAAGCCCTTGTGCACGCGGTAGGAGATGGCGCGGTCGTTGTACAGCGAGGCGAACACGTGGCGGATCTTGTCCAGCACGTCGTCGATGCCGCTGACGTTGAGGTAGGACTCCTGCTGGCCGGCGAACGAGGCGTCGGGCAGGTCTTCGGCGGTGGCCGACGAGCGCACCGCGAACGAGGCCTCGGCGCCTTCGCGCTCGGCCGCGCGCGCGTAGAACTCGCGGATTTCCTGCTCGAGGCGGGGCTGGAACGGGGCCTTGGCGACCCAGTCGCGGATCTCGGCGCCGGCCTCGGCCAGCGCCTTGACGTCGTCGACGTCGAGCGCCTTGAGGCGCTCGGAGATGCGCTGGGTCAGGTTGTTGTGGGTGAGGAAGTCGCGGAACGCGAGCGAGGTGGTCGCAAAGCCGCCGGGAACGCGCACGCCGGCCTCGGCCAGCTGGGAGATCATCTCGCCGAGCGACGAGTTCTTGCCCCCCACGGTTTCCACATCTTCCTTGCGCAACTGCTCGAACGGCAGCACGTAGGCGCCGTCAATTGCCGGGTTGTTCATAAAAGCCTCAAAAACAAAGTAAGAAACTTGTTGCTGACGCCCGGAATCTTGTTGGAGTTCTGCTACCGGACGGATCGCTTGGCTAAACAGTCCCGCGCATTCCCACGCTGGTGGGGACCGGAGTTCGACCGTGATTGCTGCAGCGCACATTGTCGACAATCCGGGGCCGGATCGTTCTCCCGACAGCGCTGGCGGAATTGCTTAGCGAAAAGATCGCCGCTATTCTACCGTGCCGCACCGCACTTTCGCGGCGCACGGTTTCAAAAAAATTGTCCATACATGTCCCAGCCCGCCGCTCCCGCCGCGCCCCTTGAGCCGCTGCAACCCCAGGTACCGCGCAACGAGGAGCGCCCCGCCGTGCGCACCGTTTTCATCGTCTCGGACGGCACCGGCATCACCGCGGAAACCTTCAGCCACTCCATCCTGGCGCAGTTCGAGATGCGTTTCCGCAAGGTGCGCATGCCGTTCGTCGACACCCCGGAGAAGGCACATATCGCGGTCGGCAAGATCAACGAGGCCTTCTACGCCGAGGGCGTGCCGCCCATCGTCTTCACCACCCTGGTCAACCAGGAGTCGAACAAGGCGATCCGCCGCGCCAAGGCCATGATCCTAGACATGTTCCAGACCTTCATCGAGCCGCTGGAAAAGGAACTGGGACTGAAGTCCACCCACGCCATCGGCCGCTTCCACCAGAACGCCGACACCGAGGCCTACCAGAACCGCATCGAGGCGATCAATTTCTCGCTCGCGCACGACGACGGCCAGTCGCACAAGAACCTGGCCGAGGCCGACGTGATCCTGGTCGGCGTGTCGCGCAGCGGCAAGACCCCGACCAGCCTCTACCTGGCGATGCAGTACGGGCTCAAGGCCGCCAACTACCCGCTGATCCCCGACGACTTCGAGCGCGGCAAGCTGCCCACCGCGCTATACCAGTTCAAGCAGAAGATCTTCGGCCTGTCGATCAACCCGCAGCGCCTGGCCGAGATCCGCAACGAGCGCCGCCCCGGCAGCAAGTACGCCGCGCTGGAGAACTGCCGCTACGAGGTCAACGAAGCCGAGGGCATGATGCGCCGCGAAGGCATCAAGTGGCTGTCCTCCACCCACAAGTCGATCGAGGAGATCGCCACCACGATCCTGCAGGAGATCAAGGTGGAGCGGGACAGCAATTATTGAGGCGCGGCGCGCCGGCGCCCGTCAGCCCGCTCGCCGCTGCCGCACCGCCTCGAACAGGCAGATGGCCGTGGCGGCCGCCACGTTGAGCGATTCGAGGCCGCCGGGCTGCGGGATGCCCACGGTGCGGTCGACCCGCTCCATCCACTCGCGGCTCACGCCGCTGCCCTCGTTGCCGACCACCCACGCGACCGGCGCGCGCAGGTCGGTGTCGAACACGTCCGCCTGCGCATGCGAGGAAGTCGCCAGCAGCGGCACCGCCAGGCGCGGCGCCAGCATGTCGAAGGTGCAGTGCTCGACGATGTTGAGGTGGAAATTGGCGCCCATCGCGGCGCGCAGGGTCTTGGTGGACCACGCGAAGGCGCTGCCGGTGACGAGGAACGCGTGGCCGATGCCGGCCGCGGCGGCGCTGCGCAGGATCGAGCCGACGTTGCCGGCATCCTGCACGCCGTCGAGGATGATGCAGTCGGTGTCGATGCGCGACGGCAGGTGCCCGGACGGGGTCTCGATCACCAGCATCAGGTCGATGCCGTTGACCACGCCGGCGACCTGCGCGAACAGCGCGTCGGACAGCAGCACCACGCGCTCGGAGGCAATCTGCGCCAGCAGCGGCGCCACCTCGGCGTGGTCGTAGTGCCGCTCCGACACCACGCATTGCACCGGCTGGCCCAGCGCGGCCAGGTAGGCCTGCGCCAGGTGCACGCCGTCGAGCACGGACTGGCCCGCCTTGCGGCGCGCATGCGTCGAGGTGGTCAGCGCCTTCAGGTGCTTGAACAGCGCGTTCTCGCGCGAGGTGACGTGCTTCACGATGCCTGCTCCGCCGATGCGCCCCTTGCCGGCACGGGGGCCGGCGCGATGCGCCCGAGCGCGATCGCCTCGCGCACCGGCGCGAACGAGCGCCGGTGGTGCGGCGTGGCGCCGAACTCGGCCAGCGCGGCGAGGTGCTGCGGCGTGCCGTAGCCGGCGTGCGCGTCGAAACCATACTGCGGGTACGCGGCATGCAGCGTCAGCAGTTCGCGGTCGCGCGCCACCTTGGCCAGGATCGACGCGGCCGAGATCGCCTGCACCTTGGCATCGCCCTTGACGATGGCCTCCACCGCGAAGCGCACCTGCGGGCAGCGGTTGCCGTCGACCTGCACCAGGTCCGGCTCCAGCCCGGCGTCGGCCAGCCCGTGCACCGCGCGCTGCATGGCCAGCATGGTGGCGTGCAGGATGTTGATGGTGTCGATCTCTTCCACCGTGGCGAAGGCGATGTGCCAGCCCAGCGCGCGCTCGCGGATCTCGTCGAACAGCACCTCGCGGCGGCGCGCGGTCAGCACCTTGGAATCGGCCAGGCCCTTGATGGGCCGCGCCGGGTCGAGCACCACCGCCGCGGCATAGACCGGGCCGGCCAGCGGTCCCCTGCCCGCCTCGTCCACGCCGCACAGGCAGCGCGCGCGGGCCGCGCTGGCGGTCAGCTCGAAGCCGAGCTGGGCCTCGTCGGGGGTCGTCTTGCGGCGCGCCATTACACGCCCCTCCGCTGGCGGATCAGGTCCGCGACCACGGCCGAGGCGATCTCGGCGGTATTGCGCTTGAGCGTCTGGTGCATCTGGGTGAAATGTTCGCGCAGGAACGCGGTATTGCCTTCGTCGTTGAGCTGCAGCAGCGTCTCGCGCGCCAGCGCCTCGGGCGTGGCATCGTCCTGCAGCAGCTCGGGCACGACGAAGCGCCCCGACAGGATGTTGGGCAGGCCCACGTAGGGCAGGTAGCCCTGCCGCTTCATGATCTGCGCGGTCAGCCAGGGCACCTTGTAGGAGATCACCATCGGCTTCTTGTACAGCGCCGCCTCCAGCGTGGCGGTGCCGCTGGCCAGCAGGATCACGTCGGCCGCCTCCATCGCCAGGTGCGACTGGCCGTCGACGATGGTCAGCGGGATCTGCGGATGCTGCCGGTGCAGGTTTTCCACGGCCTCGCGCAGCGTGGGGCTGGCCGCCGGCAGCACGAAGACGAGGTTGCCGTCCATGCTGTGCATGCGCGCCATCGCGCCGAAGAAGGTCGGGCCGAGGTTGCGCACCTCGGACTGCCGGCTGCCCGGCAGCACCGCCACCACGCGGCTGCCGGCCGGCAGGCCGAGCCGGGCGCGCGCGCCCTCGCTGTCCGGCACCATCGGGATCACGTCGGCCAGCGGGTGGCCGACGTAGGTCGCGGGAATGCCGGCCCGCGCGTAGATCTCGGGCTCGAACGGGAACAGGCACAGGATGTGGTCCACCGCGCGCGCGATGGTGCGGATGCGCCCGCCGCGCCAGGCCCAGATCGAGGGGCTGACGAAGTGCACCACGGGAATGCCGGCGCGGCGCAGCGGCACTTCCAGGCCGAAGTTGAAATCGGGCGCGTCGACACCGATGAAGCACAGCGGCGGCCTTGCCAGCAGCGACTCGCGGATGGCGCGGCGCGTGGCCAGGATCTCGCGCAGCGAGCCCAGCACCTCCACGTAGCCATTGACCGACAGCGTGTCCATCGGCCACTGCGACTCGAACCCCTGCGCCATCATGCGCGCGCCGCCGATGCCGGCGTAGCGCACGGTGTCGCCCAGGCGCGCCTTCAGGCCGCCCATCAGCAGCGAAGCCAGCAGGTCGCCGGAATTCTCGCCGGCCACCATCGCGATGGTGCCGCGCGCATCCGCCGCGCCTGCTGCGCGCGGCGCGCCGTCCGGGGCCGGCAGGACACCGTCGACCATGGCGTGGTGCGGCTTCAGCGCACGATGCCGCGCTGGGTGGCGGCAATGAAGTCGAGGAAGCCCTGCAGCGGCGCACTGGCGCTGCCGTCCGACTGGGCGATCAGTTGCGCGATCTCGCCGCGCGCGGCCTCGAAGCTCAGGTCCGACTTGTAGAGCACCTTGTAGGCCTGGCGCAGCGCGGCGATCTGCGCGGCGTCGAAGCCGCGGCGGCGCATGCCTTCGACGTTGATGCCGTGCGGCGTGGCCTTGTTGCCGCCCTTGTCGCCGGCGGCGATCACGAACGGCGGCAGGTCCTGCACCAGCGCCGAGGCGCCGCCCAGCATGGCATGGGCGCCGATGCGCACGAACTGGTGCACGCCGCTCATGCCGCCGAGGATGGCCCAGTCGCCCACCTGCACGTGGCCGGCGATCTGCGCGTTGCTCGAGAACACCGTGTGGTTGCCCACGCGGCAGTCGTGCGCAATATGCACGTAGGCCATGATCCAGTTGTCGTCGCCGATGCTGGTCACGCCGCGGTCCTGCACCGTGCCGGTGTGGATGGTGGTGAATTCGCGGATGGTGTTGCGGTCGCCGATCTCGAGCCGGGTCGGCTCGTTGCGGTACTTCATGTCCTGCGGCATGCCGCCTACCGAGGCATACGGCCCGATGCGGTTGTCCGCGCCCACCGTGGTGTGGCCTTCGATGGTGGTGTGCGCGCCCACCTGGGTGCCGCTGCCGAGACGCACGTTGGGACCAATGATCGAGAACGGCCCGACGGTCACGTCGGCGGCGAGCTCGGCCTTGGGGTCGACCAGTGCGCTGGGATGGATTTGCGTCATGCGTCCTGTCCTATGGTCTGAGGGGGAGAGATGGAACGGTCAAGGCCGGTGCCGGGACTGCCCGGCGGCGCCGGACGGCGCGCGCTGCCGGGGCGCGATCACTCGGCCTGCTTGACGGTACACATCAGCTCAGCTTCGCAAGCCACCTTGTCGTCCACGGTGGCGAACGCCTTGAACTTCCAGATGCCGCGGATGTAGCGCTCCACCGACACGTTCATGTGCAACTGGTCGCCCGGCGTCACCACCTGCTTGAAGCGGGCGCCGTCGATGCCGACGAAGTAGTACAGCGCGCCTTCCTTGCGCTCCATCTCGGCGCCGAAGGTCAGCAGGCCGGCCGACTGCGCCAGCGCCTCCAGGATCATCACGCCCGGCATCACGGGATGGCCGGGGAAATGGCCCTGGAAATAGGGTTCGTTGATCGTGACGTTCTTGAGCGTCTTGATGCGCTTCTGCGGCTCGAGCTCGAGCACGCGGTCCACCAGCAGGAACGGGTAGCGATGCGGCAGCAGCTTGAGGATCTTCTGGATATCGATGTCGGCTGCGGTCATGATGATTTCTCTTCGGTATGCTGTGTAGGATTGCCGGCCTGGCCACGCAGGCGTTTCTCGAGCTGCACCACGCGCTCGCGCAACTTGGTGAGCCCGCGCACGATGGCCGCGTTGCGCTCCCAGTCGCCGTGCGGCAGGAACGGGAACACGCTGGTGAAATGGCCGCCGGGCTTGGTAATGGATTTGGTGATCGACGTGCCGCCGGACACCGTGGTGCGGTCCGCGATGTTCAGGTGGCCGGCAAAATTGGCCGAACCGCCGATCACGCAGAAACGGCCCACCTTGGTGCTGCCGGCGATGGCCGCGCAACCCGCGATCACAGTATGCGCGCCCACCCTGACGTTATGGGCGATCTGCACCTGGTTGTCGAGCTTGCAGCCGTCCTCGACCACGGTGTCGGCCATCGCGCCGCGGTCGATCGCGGTGTTGGCGCCGACCTCCACGTCGTTGCCGAGCACCGCGCGGCCGGTCTGGGGAATCTTGACGTACTCGACGCCGGCCGGGCCGATGTCGGGCGCGAAGCCGAAGCCGTCGGCGCCCAGCACCACGCCGCTGTGCAGTATGCAGCGCATGCCGACCACGCACTGGTGGTAGACCGAGACGTTGGCGTAGATCAGCGTATCGTCGCCGATCTGCGCGCCGGCGCCGACGAAGCCGTTGGCCAGGATGCGCACGCGCTCGCCCAGCCGCGCGCCGCTCTCGATCACCACGTTGGGGCCGATGAAACACGACGGCGGCACCACCGCGTCGGCCGCCACGCTGGCGCGCGGGTCGATGCCGGTGCGGTGGTCGGTGTTGGCGCGGCGCTCGAAGCCCTGCGCGATGCGGGCGAAGCACACGTAGGGATTGCGCGCGACCAGCCAGTTGCGGCCGTCGGCCTGCCCTTCGGCGCGGATGCGCTCGAGGTCGGCGGCCGAGACGATCACGGCGCCGGCCCGCGAGGCCAGCGCCTGCGCCAGGTAGAGCGGGTTGGAGAGGAACGAGAGCTGGCCGGGGCCGGCCTGGTCGAGCGGCGCGAGACCGTGCACGGCCAGGTCGGGATCACCCACAACCTGCGCGCCGGTATCGGTGGCGAGCTGACCCAGTGTGGGTGTTTGCATGGCAGTACTTCCTGGAGCGGCGGTAAAACGGGCAGCCAGCTTACTTGCTGGCGGCGGCGCTGTTGAGCGCCTTCATCACATCGTCGGTAATGTCGATGCGAGGATTGACGTAGACCGCTTCCTGCACGATCAGGTCGTACTTGCGCTGCTCGGCAAGCTGGCGGATCACGCGGTTGGCGCGCTCGAGCACCTGGGCCAGTTCCTCGTTGCGGCGCTGGTTCAGGTCTTCGCGGAATTCACGCTGCTTGCGCTGGAATTCGCGGTCGAGGTCGGCCACCTCGCGCTGGCGGCGCTGGCGGTCGGCATCGGCCAGCACGGCGGTGTCCTTGTCGAGCTTGTCGGCGATGCCCTTGATCTTCTGCGCCATGTCCTGCAGGTCGCGGTCGCGCTTGGAGAATTCCTGCTCCAGCTTGACCTGGGCCTGCTTGGCGGGCACCGAGTCGCGCAGGATACGTTCGGAGTTGACCGCCGCAATGCGGGCTTCCTGCGCCATCGCCGGGGTGGCGGCCAGCAGCGCGCCGGCGGCCAGTGCGGCCGTGGCCAGGCTCTTGATCAGTGGGAATGCTGTTTTCATGAATCGGATCCTCAATCCTCTTGGCTCTCTCTATCCTGTCTTGTCGAACTTCCGGTTTTCCGGTCTTTGCCGGCCTTCCCGGTCTTGCCGCAATCTGCTGTCCGCTGCCTGCTACCCGCTATTCGATGTCCGCCGTGCTCTGGTTCCGTCCGCCGTCAGAACGCGGTACCGATCTGGAACTGGAAGCGCTGCACCTGGTCGTCCGTGGACTTCTTCAGCGGGAAGCCCACGCTGACCTTGAGCGGACCGATCGGCGACAGCCAGGACATGCCCAGGCCGGTCGAATACTTCAGTTCGCTGAACAGCAGCGGCGCGCCTTCCTCGTACACGTTGCCGAAGTCGAAGAAGGTGAACAGGCGCAGCGTGCGGTCCACGCCCGAGCCCGGCAGCGGGAAGATGAACTCGACGTTGCCGATCATCTTGGACGCGCCGCCCACCGGGTTGCCGTTCTGGTCCTTCTTGCCCAGCGTGCTGGTCTGGTAGCCGCGCACCGAGCCGATACCGCCGGCGTAGAAGTTCTTGAACACCGGGAACGGCGTGGCGCCGTAGCCGTGGCCGTAGGCGACTTCGCCGTTGAAGGCCAGCGTGAAGGCCTTCGACAGCGGGTAGAAGTACTGCTGCTGGACGCTGGCGCGGTAGTACTGCGTATCGCCGCCCGGCACGCCCACTTCGAGGTTGGCCTGCGTGTAGGGGCCCTTGGTCGGGACCAGCGCGCTGTCGCGGCGGTCGCGTGCCCAGCCGATCGTGAACGGGAAGTTGTTGATCGGATCGCCGCTGCTCTTGCCGACCTTCTGCAGCCACGCCGTGTACTGGCTCGGCGTGTTCTGCGAGGTGTACACCTGCGAGCGCTCGTAGCCGATGCCGAAGAACACGGTGTCGGTTTCCGAGAACGGCACGCCGAACTTGAAGCCGCCGCCCATCGACACGATCTTGTAGTCCTGGTCGCCGGTGTAGTACAGCGGGCGGGACGTGCGGTAGAACACGTCGGTCGAGCGGCTGATGCCGTCCACCGTGAAATACGGGTCGTACTGCGTCAGCGAGATGGTGCGGAAGGACTTGGCGGTGTTTACGTCCAGGCCCAGGCTGGTGCCGGAGCCGAACACGTTGTCCTGGCGCAGGCCGGCCTGCAGCACCAGCTTGTCGGTCGAGGAGAAGCCCAGGCCCAGGCTGATCTGGCCGGTCGGCTTCTCGGTCACGTTGACGTTCACGTCCACCTGGTCGGGCGCGCCGGGCACGTCCTCGGTGGTGATGTTGGTGTCGGTGAAGTAGCCGGTGCGGTTGATGCGGGCCTGCGACTGCGTCAGCTTCTCGCTGTCGAACCACGAGCTTTCCATCTGGCGCATCTCGCGGCGCACCACTTCGTCGCGGGTCTTGCTGTTGCCCACCACATTGACGCGGCGCACGTAGACGCGGCGGCCCGGGTCGACCAGCAGGGTCAGCGCGACTTCGCGCTTTTCCTTGTCGATCGCCGGCTGCGGGTTGATGGTGGTGAAGGCGTAGCCGTAGGTGCCCAGCAGGTCGGTGATGGCCTTGGTGCTCTGGGTCAGCTTCTCCGACGAGAAGATCTCGCCCTTCTTGAGCTGGAGCAGCTTTTCCATCTCGGGCTGCTTGCCGAGCAGCTCGCCGGCCAGGCGCACGTCGGACACCTTGTACTGCTCGCCTTCCTTGATGTTCAGCGTCAGGAAGATGTCCTTCTTGTCCGGCGTGATCGAGACCTGGGTGGACTCGATGGCGAACTCGAGGTAGCCGCGGTTCAGGTAGTACGAGCGCAGCGCTTCCAGGTCGGCGGTGAGCTTCTGCTTGGAATAGAGGTCGTTCTTGGTGTACCAGGACAGCCAGTTCGGCGTCGACAGCTGCATTTCGTCGCGCAGCGTGCTTTCCTTGAAAGCCTTGTTGCCGACGATATTGATCTGGCGGATCTTGGCGACCGGGCCTTCGTCCACGTTGAACACCACCGACACGCGATTGCGGTCCACCGGGGTGATCGTGGTCTGCACGTCGGCCGCGTAGTAGCCGCGCGCCACGTACTGGCGCTTGAGCTCCTGCTCGGCCTTGTCGATCAGCGCCTTGTCGTAGTACCGGGCCTCGGCCACGCCGACCGCGCGCAGCGAGCGGCGCAGGGTGTCCTTGTCGAATTCCTTGATGCCGACGAACTCGAGCTGGGAAATGGCCGGGCGCTCCTCGACCTGGACCACCAGCACGCCGTCTTCGGAGCGGATCTGGACGTCCTTGAAGAAGCCGGTGTTATAGAGCGCGCGAATCGCTTCCGCGCCCTTGTCGTCGCTGAAGGTCTCGCCGACCTTGACCGGCAGGTAGCCGAACACCGTGCCGGGCTCGACCCGCTGCAGGCCCTCGACGCGGATGTCCTTGACCACGAATGGCTCCGCGGCCCAACCGACGGGGGTCCAGGCCGCGATGATGGCACTCGCCAGCACGCTCAGCGAGATGCGCTTATGTCTGATCAATCTTGATCCCCTCTTTGATTCCATGCAGGATTGCGCTCCGATGCTTCACGGGGCCGCGCCCTGTCGGCATGCGGCGCGCGAGGTGCCGGTGACACCTGCGGACCGCCGCCGGCAACGTGCGTCTAGCCGCGCGCAAGAAACAGCCGGCTGACGTCGTTGAACAAGGCGAGCGAAGTCAGGAGCAAGACGCAGGCGATGCCGACCTTCTGCAGCACAGCCTGCCAGTGGTCTGGTACGGGCCTGCCAGTCAAAAATTCAACGCAATAATACAGCAAATGCCCCCCATCCAATACCGGAATGGGTAACAAATTCAACACACCGAGGCTGACGCTGACCAGCGCCAGGAAGCCGACGAAGGGCTGCCAGCCGAGGTGGGCGGCACGCCCGGCGTAGTCCGCCACGGTCAGCGGACCGCTCAGGTTCTGCAGCGAAGCCTGCCCCACCAGCATCTTGCCGAGCAGCTTGAGCGACAGCGCGCTGGTGCTCCAGACCTGCCCCGCCGCGCGGCTGATGGCCTCGGCCGGCTGGTAGCGCACGGTCTCCATTTCCACCGACTGGCTCAGCGCCGCGCCGAGCTTGCCGGTGGCCGCCGCGCCGGCGCTGGCGCCGTCCGGGGGCGCCACCGCGTCCAGCTTCACCGGCACGTCCAGGCGCTGGCCGCCGCGCTCGATGCCGAGCACCACCTCGGCGCCGGGCCGGGCCCGCACGCCGCGGATCAGCTCGCCGGCCTGGGTCAGCGGGCCGCCCTGCCAGGCCACCACGCGGTCGTCCTTGCGCAGGCCGGCGCGCTGCGCGGCGGAATCGGGCAGCACCTCGGTGATCGTCACCGGGCCGCCCTTGAGCGCCAGGCCCAGGATGGCCAGCGGGTCTTCCTCGGGATTGCCGCCGGTGTTGGGCAGCCGCGCCAGCCTGAGGTCGCGCTCGGCGCCGTCGGGCGCGCGCACGCGCAGCACCGCGCTGGCGTCGCCGAAGCCCTGGGCGAACACCGCCATGCGCAGGTCGTTCCAGGAGCGCACCTGCTCGGTCTCGCCGTTGGCCTGCAGCGACAGCACGCGGTCGCCCTCGCGCAGCCCGGCCTGGGCCGCGGCCGTGCCGGCCGGCGGCGCGGCCACCACCGGCGCCGGCTCGCGCATGCCGCCGGCGAACAGCACGAAATACAGCACGATCGCCAGCGCGAAATTGGCCAGCGGGCCGGCCGCCACGATGATGAAGCGCTTGCCTACCGGCTGGCGGTTGAACGCGCGCGGCAGGTCGGCCGGGTCGATGGCGGGGTCCTGCGCGGGATCGCGCTCGCGCTCGTCGAGCATCTTGACGTAGCCGCCCAGCGGGATCGCGGCGATGGTCCACTCGGTGCGGTCGCGGCTGCCGGAAACCCAGCGCAGCAGCGGCCGGCCGAAGCCGATCGAGAAGCGCAGCACCTTGACGCCGCACAGGCGCGCGGCCAGGTAGTGACCCATTTCATGGAAATAGATCAGGATGCACAGGGCAACGACAAAGGCGATTACGGTTTGCATGGCAGGCAGCTTGTCGTCAGGGGCGCGGGCCCCGATGGCGTGAAGGATACGCCGGGCCGCCGGCCCGGCACCCCGCTGCCCGGCGGCGGCGGGTGGCCGGTGGCGGCCGGCTTGCCGCTATTGTCGCCGATCCCGCCGGCGGCCCCGCCAAACTCAGCACGAGCTCCGGTTTTCCAGCAGCTCGCCGGCGCGGCGGCGCGCGTCCTGGTCCGCGCTCAGCACGGCTTCCAGCGTGTCGGCATTGCCGCCCGGGGCGCGCTCGAGCACGCCCGCGACCACGCGCGCGATGTCGGTGAAGCGGATCCGGCCCTGCAGGAAAGCCTCGACCGCGACCTCGTTGGCCGCGTTCAGCACCGCCGGCGCCAGCCCGCCCGCGCGCAGCGCGTCGAACGCCAGGCCCAGGCACGGGAAGCGCACGAGGTCCGGGGTCTCGAAGCTGAGCGCGCCGGCGGTGGCCAGGTTCAGCGGCGACACGCCCGCGTCGATGCGCTCGGGATAGGCCATGCCGTAGGCGATCGGCGTGCGCATGTCGGGGTTGCCGAGCTGTGCCAGCACCGAGCCGTCGGCATACGACACCATCGAGTGCACGATGCTCTGCGGGTGGATCAGCACCTCGATGCGCTCGGCCGGCGCGCCGAACAGCCAGTGCGCCTCGATCACCTCCAGGCCCTTGTTCATCATGGTGGCGGAGTCCACCGAGATCTTGCGGCCCATCACCCAGTTCGGGTGGGCGCAGGCCTCGTCGGGCGTGATGTCGTGCAGCGAGTCCGGGTCGCGCGTGCGGAACGGCCCGCCCGAGGCGGTCAGCACCACCTTGGCCACGCCGGCGCGGTAGCGCGGGTCGTCGGCCGGCAGGCACTGGAAGATGGCGTTGTGCTCGCTGTCGATCGGCAGCAGCGTGGCGCCGTGCTCGCGCACGGCATCCATGAAGATGCGCCCGGACATCACCAGCGCTTCCTTGTTGGCCAGCAGCACGCGCTTGCCCGCGCGCGCGGCGGCCAGCGACGGGCGCAGGCCGGCGGCGCCGACGATGGCGGCCATCACCGCGTCCACCGCGGCGTCGGTGGCGACCGCCTCCAGCGCGGCCTCGCCGTAGCCGACCTCGGTCTTGATGCCGTCGGCGCGCAGCAGCGCCTGCAGTGCGGCGGCGGCCTCGGCCGTGCCCATCACGGCATGCGCCGGGCGGAACTCGCGGCACAGGGCCGCCAGCTTGTCCACTTGCCGGTGCGCCGTCAGCGCATGCACGGCGTAGCGCTCGGGATGGCGCTTGATGACATCAAGCGTGCTGTCCCCGATCGAGCCGGTGGCACCCAGGACGGTAATACGACGCATATCAGATCAACTCAAAGATAGATGGCCAGCAAGGCGGCCAGCGGGAAAACGGGAAGCAGCGCGTCGATGCGGTCGAGCACGCCGCCGTGGCCGGGCAGCAGCCGGCTGCTGTCCTTCATGCCGACCTGGCGCTTGAGCAGCGATTCGAACAGGTCGCCGACCACGCTGGCGATCACCAGCAGCGTGGCCAGCAGCGCCACGATGGCCAGGCCGCCGTGGTCGGCCATGCGCGAGAACCAGGTCGGGGAAAATGCGTGGGTGGCGGCCAGCGCGAGCGAGATCGCCAGCGCCAGCGCCCAGCCGCCGAGCGCGCCCTCCCAGGACTTGCCCGGGCTGATCGACGGCGCCAGCTTGCGCCGCCCGACGGCCTTGCCGACGAAATAGGCGCCGATGTCGGCCGCCCACACCAGCACCGCCACCGACAGCAGCACGCCGATGCCCAGCCCGCGCAGGACCAGGGTGGCATGGCCGAAGGCCGGCAGCATGAACAGGCCGAGCACCACGCCCAGCACCGTGAAACCCGGCGTGGCGCGGCGCACGCCGCGCGCCAGCAGCACCACGGCCACGCCCCAGCAGGCCACGCCGATCTGCAGCAGGCGGGTGAGCGCATCGGGGCCGGGCAGCGCCTGCCAGCCGGCCAGCGCCAGCAGGCAGGCCAGCGCGTAGACGTAGGGCCAGAACCCGCGCAGCCCGATCAGGCGGCCGAACTCCCAGCCCCCGAGCAGCACGATCACCGCCACCAGGCCGGCCAGCGCCGACGGCGGCGCCAGGAACAGGATCGGCAGGATCAGCAGCAACAGGCATACGGCGGTGATGACACGGGTAAGGAGCATGCGCTGCGGGAGTCCCGGTAGAGGATGGATGAGGTCCGGGCGGCGGCTTCAGGCCGTGCCCGACAACCCGGATGGCGCCACCACCTGCGCGCTGGTGCGGCCGAAGCGGCGTTCGCGCTGGCGGTACGAGGCGAAGGCCTTGTCGAGCTCGGCGGCGTCGAAATCGGGCCAGAACACTTCGGTGAAATAAAGCTCCGAGTAGGCAAGCTGCCACAGCAGGAAATTGCTGATGCGCTGCTCGCCGCCGGTACGGATGAACAGGTCCGGCTCGGGCGCGTAGGCCATCGCCAGGTGCGGCGCCAGCACGGATTCGTCGACCGCCTCGGGGTCGAGCATGGGCGAGCGCTGCAGCATCTTGCGCATGGCCTGCAGCAGGTCCCAGCGGCCGCCGTAGTTGGCGGCGATGGTCACGGTCAGGCCGGTATTGCCGGCCGTGCGCGCCTCGGCGTCGGCGATCAACTGCTGGATGCGCGGGCTGAAGCGGGCCAGGTCGCCCACCACGCGCACGCGGATGTTGTTGGCGTGCATCTTGACCACCTCGCGGCGCAGGGCGGTCATGAACAGCCGCATCAGGAACGAGACCTCGTCGGCCGGGCGGCGCCAGTTCTCCGAGCTGAAGGCGAACAGGGTCAGGTATTGCACGCCCCGCGCCGCGCACGCCTCGACCACCGCCCGGACTGCATCCAGGCCACGGCTGTGGCCGGCAACGCGCGGCAGGTGCCGCTGGGTCGCCCAGCGGCCGTTGCCATCCATGATGATGGCAACGTGGCGGGGCACATAGGTGGCTTCGGGGACGCCGAGCGTGGAACTGATGTGATGCATGGTGGGAAACGGTACCGGACACGGCGGCGGCTGGCAAGCCGCCACCGGGCGCGTCACACCGTCATGATCTCCTTGTCCTTCTCGGCGACCATCCTGTCGATCTCGGCGACGAACTTGTCGGTCAGCTTCTGCACCTCGTCCTGGCCGCGGCGCTCGTCGTCCTCGGAAATGGCCTTGTCCTTGACCAGCTTCTTGAACTGCTCGTTGGCGTCGCGGCGCAGGTTGCGCACGGCGACCTTGGCGCCCTCGGCCTCGCCCTTGACGACCTTGGTCAGTTCCTTGCGGCGCTCCTCGGTCAGCATGGGCATCGGCACGCGGATGACGTCGCCCATCGTGGACGGGTTCAGGCCCAGGTCGGCATCGCGGATCGCCTTCTCGACCGCGCCCACCATCTTCTTTTCCCACGGCTGCACGCTGATGGTACGGGCATCGGCCAGGCCCACGTTGGCCACCTGGCTGATCGGCACCGGCGAGCCGTAATAATCGACCTGCACGTGGTCGAGCAGACCCGTGTGCGCGCGACCAGTGCGAATCTTGGCCAAGTCGGCCTTGAACGCTTCGATGGTCTTCTGCATCTTCTGCTCGACGCTCTTCTTGGTGTCGGCGACGCTCATCTTTACCTCCGGGAAAAACGGGTAATCATGACCCCGGATGCCGGGATCGAAAATGAATCATTCTACTCTTTGCCGCGGCCCGCGCTACCCCGCGGGGTAGCGCCCTGCCCGCGGCGCCGGGCAGCCTTTTACACGTGCACCAGCGTGCCTTCGTCCTCGCCCAGGATGACGCTCCTGAGCGCGCCGGGCTTGACGATCGAGAACACCTTGATGGGCAGCTTCTGGTCGCGGCACAGGGCGAACGCGGTGGCGTCCATCACCTGCAGGTTGCGCGAGATGGCCTCGTCGAAGGAAATCGTGGTGTAGCGCGTGGCGCTCGGGTCTTTCTTGGGGTCGGCGGTGTAGACGCCGTCCACCTTGGTCGCCTTGAGCACGATCTCGGCGCCGATCTCGGCGCCGCGCAGCGCCGCGGCGGTGTCGGTGGTGAAGAACGGGTTGCCGGTGCCCGCGGCGAAGATCACCACCTTGCCCTCCTCGAGCTGGCGGATGGCGCGCGGGCGGATATAGGGCTCGACCACCTGGTCCATGCGCAGCGCGGACTGCACGCGGCCTTCGATGTTGGCGTGGCGCATGGCGTCCTGCAGCGCCAGCGCGTTCATCATGGTGGCCAGCATGCCCATGTAGTCGGCCGTGGCGCGGTCCATGCCCGCCGCCCCGCCGGCCACGCCGCGGAAGATGTTGCCGCCGCCGATCACCACCGCGACCTGCACGCCGAGCTTCACGATCTCGGCAATGTCGTTGACCATGCCTTCGATGGTGGAGCGGTTGATGCCGAAGGCATCGTCGCCCATCAGGGCCTCGCCGGACAATTTCAGTAGGACGCGCTTATAGGCAGGCATAGGGATTCCCGGAGCTGGTCCGGCTCGTTCTGTCGAGCCGGATATTTTGGATGCAGACTTGATGCAGGCGGACGGCGCCAACCGGCGCGCCGCCGCCAGGAAAGCCGGTTTTCGGGGTAGCCTGGCTGCGGCATGGCAGGCCAGACGACTGCGGAAACAGGCTATGAAAACCAACCGTGGCGGCCGCCGCCCGCGCCAGTGCGCGCGCCGCGGCCGTCATTTGTGCCGAGGGGCACCTCGCGGTGCCCCTCGGCATTATACGGCGGCCCTTTCGTGCCCTGCCGCACCGTGGCGCGGACGGGGCGGACCGCCCGGACTTCAGCCCTTCTGGGCGGCTGCCACCTGGGCGGCCACTTCGGCGGCGAAATCGTCCTGCTTCTTCTCGATGCCTTCGCCGACCACGTACAGGGTGAAGCCCTTGACCGCGGTGTTGGCGGCCTTGAGCATCTGCTCGACGGTCTGCTTGTCGTTCTTCACGAAGGTCTGGTTCAGCAGCGACACTTCCTTCAGGTACTTCTGCACCGAGCCTTCCACCATCTTGGCGACGATCTCGGCCGGCTTGCCCGATTCGGCGGCCTTCTGCTCGGCGATGCTGCGCTCCTTGGCGATCAGCTCGGCGGGCACGTCGGCCGACGACAGCGACACCGGCTTCATCGCCGCCACGTGCATGGCCACGTCCTTGGCGGCCACTTCGTCGCCGTCGAACTCGACCATCACGCCGATGCGGGTGCCGTGCAGGTAGGCGGCCAGCTTGCCGCCGTTGGCATAGCGGGCGAAGCGGCGGATCGCCAGGTTCTCGCCGATCTTGCCGATCAGCGCGGTGCGGGTGGCTTCCACCGACACGCCGTCGATTTCCAGCGCCGACAGGGCGGCCACGTCGGCCGGGTTCTGCTTGGCGACCAGCTCGGCGACCTTGGCCGAGAAGGCCAGGAAGTCGTCGTTCTTCGACACGAAGTCGGTTTCGCAGTTCAGTTCGACCAGCGCGCCGGTGGTGCCGTCGATGAAGGACACCACCACGCCTTCGGCGGTCACGCGCGAAGCGGCCTTGCTGGCCTTGTTGCCGAGCTTGACACGCAGCAGTTCTTCAGCCTTTTCCAGGTTGCCGTCGGCCTCGGTCAGGGCCTTCTTGCATTCCATCATCGGCGCGTCGGTCTTCGCGCGCAGTTCTGCCACCATGCTTGCGGTAATTGCCGCCATTTGTCACTCCTTGAATGGTTCGCACCGGCCTGCCCCGCTGGGTCTGGCGGGCCCCGGCCGGCGGTATGCTCAAACTTCACCCGCGACGGATCATGCCTGCGGCGGATGACAACAATTCAAAAAAAGGGGGCGTAACTTCCGCCCCCTTGTGTGCCGGAAAGCCCCGGCTGCGCGCAGAACCGGCTCCGGGCCGGTCGGCTAGCGATGATGGTCGGCTACTCTTGCGCGCGGGGTCCTTTCGGCAGCGGGCTTCAGGCTTCTTCGACTTCGACGAATTCGTCGCCGCCGCGGGCGGCTTCAACCACGTCCTGCACCGCGTTGGCACGGCCTTCCAGGATCGCGTCGGCCACGCCGCGCACGTACAGAGCCACGGCCTTGCTCGAGTCGTCGTTGCCGGGGATCACGTAGTCGATGCCTTCGGGCGAGTGGTTGGTGTCGACCACGCCGATCACGGGGATGCCCAGCTTGTTGGCTTCGGTCACGGCGATCTTGTGGTAGCCGACGTCCACCACGAAGATGGCGTCAGGCACGCCGCCCATGTCCTTGATGCCGCCGATGGACTTCTGCAGCTTGTCCATTTCGCGCTCGAACATCAGCGCTTCCTTCTTGCTCATGGTTTCCAGCGCGCCGGCTTCCTTGGCGGCTTCCATGTCCTTGAGGCGCTTGATCGAGATCTTGACGGTCTTGAAGTTGGTCAGCATGCCGCCGAGCCAGCGGGCGTCGACGTAGGGCATGCCGGCGCGGCCGGCTTCTTCAGCGAGGATTTCGCGCGACTGGCGCTTGGTGCCCACGAACAGCACGGTGCCGCGGTTGGCTGCCAGCTGACGCACGTACTTCAGCGCGTCCTGGAACATCGGCAACGTCTTTTCGAGGTTGATGATGTGGATCTTGTTGCGATGGCCGAAGATGAACGGTGCCATCTTGGGGTTCCAGAAGCGGGTCTGGTGGCCGAAGTGGCAACCGGCTTCCAGCATTTCGCGCATGGTAACGGACATGAAAATTCTCCAAAAGGGTTAGGTCTGAAGTCCGCCCCGACATTCCTCAACAGGAACACCCCGGATGGACGGACTCGCGATTTCACGATCTCTGGCTTCCAGATGCAGCGTCGAACGCACATTCGACGTGCATTTGACAATACATCCGACAATACCCGGCGCGAGCAGAACGACTGCAAACGACGGCATTGCCACGCCCGAAGGCGGTCATGAGAAAGCCAGCCCAAGATTGTAGCAACAAAACCGGACTTCGCTCAAGGGGGCCGGTACTGTGACGGCACGGTGGCGGGGCCGGGCCGATGCGTCCGGCATGCGCCCCGCCCCCGCGCCCGCCAGGCCCGGCCGGGGCGCCCCGGCGGCCCATTTTGGCTGCGGCAGGGGCGCGATGGTGCGATAATCCCGTCTTTCAGATTCGACTTGAGGCGCAGCCAGTGGCTTCGCCGCCACTTTTGCGAGCAGCATGAGCATCCATATCAAGAACGCCGACGATATCGCCCAGATGCGGGTAGCGTGCCGGCTGGCCTCCGAGGTCCTCGACTACATCACGCCCTTCGTCAAGCCCGGCATCACCACCGGCGAGATCGACCGGCTGTGCCACGCCTACATGCGCGACGTGCAGGGCACCGTGCCGGCGCCGCTGAACTACGCCCCGCCCGGCTACCCGCCCTTCCCCGGCGCGATCTGCACCTCGGTCAACGACGTGATCTGCCACGGCATCCCGGGCGAGCGCGTACTGAAGTCCGGCGACGCGATCAACCTGGACATCACCGTCATCACCAAGGAAGGCTACTACGGCGACACCAGCCGCATGTTCATCGTCGGCGAAGGCTCGATCCTGGCCAAGCGCCTGGCCCAGGTCACGTTCGAATGCATGTGGAAGGGCATCATGCAGGTGCGCCCCGGCGCCCACCTCGGCGACATCGGCCACGTGATCCAGGTCCACGCGGAAGGCGCCGGCTACAGCGTGGTGCGCGAATACTGCGGCCACGGCATCGGCAAGAACTTCCACGAAGACCCGCAGGTGCTGC
>NZ_AQPL01000224.1:0-3269 GCF_000395345.1 Cupriavidus sp. WS
CCACGGCATCGGCAAGAACTTCCACGAAGACCCGCAGGTGCTGCACTACGGCCGCCCCGGCACCGGCATGGAGATCCAGCCCGGCATGATCTTCACGATCGAGCCGATGGTCAACGCCGGCAAGCGCGAGATCCGCACCATGCCCGACCACTGGACCGTCAAGACGCGCGACCGCAGCCTGTCCGCGCAGTGGGAGCACACCATCCTGGTGACGGAGACCGGCTACGACGTGCTCACCGTCTCGGCGGGCACGCAGGCGCCGCCGGCCTTCGTCACCGATTCCGTCGCAGCCTGACGCTACCCCGGGCGCCAAGTTGGCGCCCTTCTTGTTTCAGCCGCCGCTTCATCGTTTCGCCGTTTCTTCGTCGCTCCCCAGCAACCCATCGCCCTTTCGATGTCCCAAGCCCAAGTCATGGACGCCACGCCGGAACTCATCCTCGCCACCCGTGTTCGCGATCAGCTGAAAGCCGGCAAGCAGGCCGTGTTCGACGACTTCAGCGCGCACGGCCACGTCGGCCACCTGCTCACGCGCCTGCGGCGCGCGGTGGACGCCGCGCTGGTCGAGGCCTGGCGCGGGCTGGCCCTGCCGGCGCAGTGCGCGCTGGTGGCCGTGGGCGGCTACGGGCGCGGCGAGCTGTTCCCGTACTCGGACGTGGACGTGCTGCTGCTGCTGCCGGCCGAGCCCGACGACGACACCGCGCGCCGGCTGGAGAAATTCATCGGCCTGTGCTGGGACCTCGGGCTGGAGATCGGCTCGGCCGTGCGCACCGTGGACGACTGCATCCGCGAGTCGCGCCAGGACGTCACCATCCAGACCTCGCTGCTCGAGGCGCGCCTGCTGACCGGCAACCGCAAGCTGTTCGCCGAGCTGCAGACGCGCTACCAGGCCGACCTCGACCCGCGCGCGTTCTTCCAGGCCAAACTGCTGGAAATGCGCCAGCGCCACGCCAAGTACCAGGACACGCCCTACGCGCTCGAGCCCAACAGCAAGGAAAGCCCGGGCGGCCTGCGCGACCTGCAGGTGATCCTGTGGATGACCAAGGCGGCCGGCTTCGGCGACAGCTGGAAGGAGCTGTTCGAGCGCGGCCTGCTGAGCGAGCGCGAGGCGCAGGAACTGCAGCGCAACGAGCGCCTGCTCAAGACCATCCGCGCGCGCCTGCACCTGGTGGCCGGGCGCCGCCAGGACGTGCTGGTGTTCGACCTGCAGACCGCGCTGGCCGAATCGTTCGGCTACCGCCAGAACAACAACAAGCGCGCCAGCGAGCAGCTGATGCGGCGCTACTACTGGGCGGCCAAGGCGGTCACCCAGCTCAACAGCGTGCTGCTGCTCAACATCGAGGCGATGCTGTTCCCCAGCGAATCCAAGGTGACGCGCGTCATCAACGAGCGCTTCGTGGAACGCCAGGGCATGCTGGAGATCACCAGCGACGACCTCTACGAGCGCGAGCCGCACGCCATCCTCGAAACCTTCCTGGTGTACGAGCGCACGCCCGGCGTCAAGGGCCTGTCGCCGCGCACGCTGCGCGGCCTGTACAACGCGCGCACGGTGATGGACGCGCACTGGCGCAACGACCCCGAGAACCGCCGCCTGTTCCTGGCCATCGTGCAGGAGCCGCAGGGCATCACGCACGCGCTGCGCCTGATGAACCAGACCAGCGTGCTGGGCCGCTACCTGAGCAATTTCCGCCGCATCGTCGGCCAGATGCAGCACGACCTGTTCCACGTCTACACGGTGGACCAGCACATCCTCATGGTGGTGCGCAACATGCGGCGCTTCGCCGTGGTCGAGCACACGCACGAGTTCCCGTTCTGCAGCCGGCTGATGGCCACCTTCGACCGCCCCTGGGTGCTGTGGGTGGCAGCGCTGTTCCACGACATCGCCAAGGGCCGCGGCGGCGACCACTCCAAGCTCGGCACCACCGACGCGCGCCGCTTCTGCAAGCAGCACGGCATCGCGCGCGAGGACACCGACCTGATCGCCTGGCTGGTCGAGCACCACCTGACCATGAGCCACGTGGCGCAGAAGCAGGACCTGACCGACCCGGACGTGATCCACGCCTTCGCCCGCGTGGTCGGCAGCGAGCGCTACCTGACCGCGCTCTACCTGCTGACCGTGGCCGACATCCGCGGCACCAGCCCCAAGGTGTGGAACGCGTGGAAGGGCAAGCTGCTCGAAGACCTCTACCGCATCACGCTGCGCGTGCTCGGCGGCGCCCGCGTCGACCCGCACTCGCTGTGGTCGCAGCGCAAGGAAGACACCATCGCGCAACTGCGCCTGAAGGCCTTCGACCCCGAGCTGGGCAAACCGCTGTGGGCCCAGCTCGACGTGGCCTTCTTCCTGCGCCACGACGCGCGCGACATCGCCTGGCTCACGCGCCACCTCTACGACAAGGTCGACGGCGACGCCCCGGTGGTCAAGGCGCGCGTGTCCGCCGCCGGCGAAGGCATGCAGGTGGCGGTCTACGTCAAGGACCAGCCCGACGTGTTCACGCGCATCTGCGGCTATTTCGAACGCAAGAGCTTCTCCATCCAGGAAGCCAAGATCCACACCACCCGCCACGGCTACGCGCTCGACACCTTCCAGGTCACCGACCCCGGCATCGGCAGCGCGGCCAGCGGCAACTACCGCGACATCATCGCGCTGGTCGAGCACGAGCTGGCCGAGCGCCTGCGCCCGAACGCGCCGCTGCCGGAACCCTCGCAAGGGCGGCTGTCGCGCCAGTCGCGCAGCTTCCCGATCAAGCCGCGCGTGGACCTGCGCCCCGACGAGCGCGGCCAGTACTACCTGCTGTCGCTCTCGGCCAACGACCGCACCGGCCTGCTGTACGCGATCTCGCGCGTACTGGCCAAGCACCGCATCTCGGTGCATACCGCCCGCATCAACACGCTCGGCGAGCGGGTGGAAGACGTTTTCCTGGTCGACGGCAGCCGCCTCGCCTCGGACAACAAATTGCAGCTACAGCTTGAACAGGACCTGCTGGCGGCGCTGGCCATCTAGGCCGGACGCCCCGCATTGAAGATATGACCGATGACACTTCGCCCAAGCGCAAGACGCTGGGCATCAAGACCGCGCCCGCCGGCAACACCCGCAAGCCCACCCGGCCGGTGCGGGTGTCCGACCTGAACCGCCAGCGCGTGCGCGCCGTGGTCGACGGCATCAAGCAGGCCCAGGAGCGCGCCGGCGGCGCGCGCAGGAAACCCGAGGACGGCGCGCAGCGCCCCGCGCGCGGCCCGCGCACCGGCGACGGCCAGGACCGCCCGCGCCGCTT
>NZ_AQPL01000225.1:0-4846 GCF_000395345.1 Cupriavidus sp. WS
CCGCACTGGCTGGTGCCGGCGCCACGCGCCAGCACCGGCAGTTGTTCCTCGCGCGCGATCTCCAGCGCCGCCAGCAGGTCGGCCTGGTCGCGCGGCACCACCACGCCGAGCGGCGTGATCTGGTAGATCGAGGCATCGGTGGCATAGCGGCCGCGGCTGGCGCGGTCGAACAGCACGTCGCCGCGCAGCGCCTTGCGCAGCCGCGCCGACAACGGCGAGGCCGCGCCGCGTTGCGGCGGCACGAGGTGGACCGGCTTGACCAGCAGGGAGGAAGGCGTGGGGTTCATGGCGTTTTTTGTCGAGGCTTGTGGAGTCCGGCGCCCGGCTAGCCGAGCGTGAGTGCGACCGGCGGCAGCCCGGCGATGGTGCCCAGCGCCACGCCGGCCTGCGCCGGGAAATGCATGCCGGTGTAGGAGCCGGTCGTGACCAGCGTGCCGTGGCCGAGCGTGATGCCGCGCGCCGTACAGTGGTTCACCAGCCACGGCAGCAGGCGGCGCGGATCGCCGGCGGGATTGGCCGGCGCGCCCGCGACCACGTCCACCCCGGCGCCGCCGAAGGTGAAGGACAGCGCGGGATGCAGGAACGGGTAGCCGGGCTGGTAGCGCACGCAGTCGCCGACCACCAGCGCGCCGTGGTTCTGCAGGTCGGCCAGTTGCGCGAGCTTGTCCACCGCGGGCCACTCGCGGTAGCGGCTGGCCACCACTTCGATGGCGGCGGCCATGTATTCGATGCCGTCCAGCACTTCCTCGTCGGCATAGGGCGCGGCGCGCGGCGCGAAGACCCGCCCGAAGCGGAACGCGATCTCCAGCTCCAGGCCGGGCCGGCGGAAGCTGCCCGACGTCAACGCGGCGGGGCTGGCATGCACGCAGTCGGCCGGCAGCGGCGCGCCCTGGACCGGTCCGGTGGCGGACTTCGCGCCGACCTTCCAGCCGCCGATGTCGGCGCCGCGCTGCCGCAGCACTTCGGCCTGCACGGCGTAGGCCGCGTCGGCGTCCCGCGGCAGCAGCGCGGCCGGCAGATCGGCGAAGCGAAGACCGCCGCCGCCGGCGCGCGCGAGCAGGCGGGCCAGTTCCTGCTGCGGTTGGGGATGGCGTTCGGGATCGGAATGACGCATGGCGGGATGCTCAGGCATGCAGGTGCGTGGGACTGGCCGCGCCGGCGGCATCGGCTTCGAACTTGCTCTCGGGCTGCATGCGGAAGGCCAGCACCACGCCGACGCCCATCAGCAGCATGCTGCCGATGAAGGGCAGTTCCCAGTTGCCGAAGCGGTCGATCAGGTAGCCCGACAGCACCGGCGAGATGATCGCCGCCAGCGCCGAGCCGGTGTTCATCATGCCGCTGGCGGTGCCGGAGTATTCCGGCGCGATGTCCATCGGGATCGCCCACATCGGGCCGATGGTCATCTCGGCGAAGAAGAAGCCGGCGGACAGGCAGGCCATCGAGACATAGAGCTGGTGCGTGAACAGCATGGGCAGCAGCGAGATCATGGTCAGCAGCATGCAGACCGCCACCATCCAGCTGCGCGCGCGCTTCAGGCTGCCGGTGCGCTCGTAGAGCTTGTCGGTCACCACGCCGCCGAGCGTGTCGCCGAGCACGCCGGCGAAGAACACGGCGGAGGCGAACACCGCCGACTTCTTCAGGTCGAGGTCGTAGCTGTGCAGGAAGTACTGCGGAATCCAGCTCAGGAACAGCCACAGCGTCCAGCCGTAGCAGAAGTAGACGACCGTCACCGGCGCCATGCGCCGGAACAGGCGGCGCCACGGCACGTTGGGCGACTTGCTGCGCGCCGCCGGCAGGGTCTCGAGCTCGGCTTGCGTGATGCGCGGATGGTCCTTGGGCTGCTCGGTGAAGGTCAGCGCCCACAGCGCCACCCAGACTAGGCTGATCGCGCCGCAGAGGTAGAACGATTCGCGCCAGCCGTAGACCGCCATGATGGCGACCACCGCCGCCGGCGCCACCGCGTTGCCGACGCGCGCGCAGGCATGGGTGATGCCCTGGGCGAAGCCGCGCTTGTCCTTGGGCACCCAGCGCGCCATCGCGGCGGTGGCGGCGGGAAAGGTCGCGCCTTCGCCGAGGCCCAGCAGCAGGCGCGCGGCCAGCAGCGAGACCAGCCCGCCGGCCATGCCGGTGAGCAGCGTGGCGATGGCCCACAGCACGCCGCAGGCGATCAGCGTGCGGCGCGCGCCGAAGCGGTCGCTGACCCAGCCGCCGATGATCTGGAACACGAGGTAGGGATAGGCGAAGGCGGAGAACACCAGGCCGATCTCGGTCTTGTTGAGATGGAACTCCTGGCCGAAGCCGGCCGCGGCGGTGCTGACGTTGACGCGGTCCAGGTAGGTGATGAAATACATGATGCACAACATCACCAGCACGATGCTGGTGGCACGAAAGCGCTTCATTGCTTGTCTCCGGTCTTTTTTTGCCTGCCCGGCGCCCGCCTGGGCCTCGGCTTTGCATCTCTTGTGCGTTTCCTGTGCCGGGCCCGCTCTGTGGCGGGCTTGCGCGCGCGCGGCAGGCGGCGGGGCTGCGATCGGCAACACCGCTCCCTGGCCTCGCCCGCGCGGGTGAAGCCATGCCTGTGCGTACTGCTGTCCGGCTGTTTGCTGCTATGCGCCGCTATTTGCCGCTATTTGCCGCCGAGCGCCGCCACTGCGCGGGAAGGCCGCGGCGGCGCGGCCTTCCCCATGAAACTCAGGCCGCCGCCTTGAGCGCCGGCTTGTCCTCCAGCGAAACCAGGTAGTCCATCGCCGCGGCCACGCCGCTGGCGGCCACCGGCACGCCCGAGAGCTTCAGCCCCATCTCGCAGCCGGCCAGCGTGGCCATCAGGGTCAGGTCGTTGCAGTCGCCGAGATGGCCGATGCGGAACATCCTGCCGCGCATCTTGCCCAGCGCCTGGCCCAGCGACATGTCGAAGCGTTCGTAGATGCGCTTGCGCACGGCGTCGGCGTCGACGCCCTCGGGCATCATCACGCCGGTCAGCACCGGGCTGTAGACCGCCGGATCGGCGCACTGGATCTCCAGGCCCCAGGCCCGCACCGCGCGGCGGGTGGCCTCGGCCAGCCGCTGGTGGCGCGCGAACACGTGGTCCAGGCCTTCTTCCAGGATCATGTCGAGCGCCTCGGACAGGCCGTAGAGCAGGTTGGTGTTGGGGGTGTACGGCCAGTAGCCGTTCTTGTTGGCCTCGAGGATCTCGTCCCAGCCCCAGAACGCGCGCGGCAGCCGGGCCTGCCTGCCGGCCGCGATGGCCTTGGCCGAGAGCGCGTTGAAGCTGATGCCGGGCGGCAGCATCAAGCCCTTCTGCGAGCCCGACACGGTCACGTCCACGCCCCATTCGTCATGGCGGTAGTCCGCCGAGGCCAGGCCGGAGATGGTGTCCACCAGCAGCAGCGCCGGATGGCCGGCCGCGTCGATGGCGCGGCGCACCGCGGCGATGTCCGAAGTCACGCCGGTGGAGGTCTCGTTGTGCACCACGCACACCGCCTTGATGGCATGGCCGCCGTCGGCGCGCAGGCGCGCCTCGATCATGTCGGCGCGCACCCCGTGGCGCCAGCCCTCGATGCCGGGCAGGCCGATGAATTCCGGCTTCAGGCCGAGCGCCTCGGCCATCTTCTTCCACAGCGTGGCGAAGTGGCCGGTCTCGAACATCAGCACGGCGTCGCCGGGGCTCAGCGTGTTGGTCAGCGCGGCTTCCCAGGCGCCGGTGCCGGAGGCCGGATAGATGATGACCGGCTGCTCCGTCTTGAAGATCTTCTTGATGTCGGCCAGCACCTTGCGGCCCAGCGCGCCGAACTCGGGCCCGCGGTGATCGATGGTCGGGTAGCTCATCGCGCGCAGGATGCGGTCCGGCACCGGGCTCGGCCCCGGGATCTGCAGGAAGTGGCGGCCGGCGGGGTGGAAATCGAGCTTGATCATGGGCAGTGCCTCCTTTGTTTGAATCATGAATTTTGAATTCAAAATACTTTAGCAACGAAACGGCCCCGATCCAAGGACGGAATCGCCGCTGCGGCTCGGTGTTTACCCGCGAGGCGCTTGCGGCCAATGAGATGCAGTAAAATGCGGAAAACGCAAAGGGAAGGACTTTGTATGCAAAATCCACAAAATCCGGGCGACAGCGGCGTGCCCCGTCCCGCCCCGATCCTGCCCAGGGTGGAGCGGCAGCGGCTGCACGAGATGGTGGTCGAGCACCTGCGCAAGTTCATCGTGGAAGGCGTGCTGTCGCCGGGCATGAAGCTCAACGAGCGCGAGTTGTGCGAAACCCTGGGCATCTCGCGCACGCCGCTGCGCGAGGCCTTCAAGGTGCTGGCCGCCGAGGGCCTGATCGAGATCTCGCCGCACCGCGGCGCCAGCGTCTCGCGCATGACCGAGGCGGAGATGTGGGAAACCTTCGAGCTGATGAGCGGCCTGGAAGCGTTCTCGGGCGAGCTGGCCTGCGAGCGCATCACGCCGGCGGAGCTGGCCGAGATCAAGGCGCTGCACTACGCGATGCTGGCCTGCCGCGTGCAGAACGACCTGCCCGGCTACTACAGCCGCAACCAGGAGATCCACGACCGCATCAACGAGGCCGCCCGCAATTCGGCGCTGCGGCAGACCTACCAGTCGGTCAACCGCCGCCTGAAGGCGCTGCGCTTCCGCTCCAACCACCAGACCGACAAGTGGGACCGCGCCGTGCACGACCACGAGGACATGATCAAGGCACTGGAAGCGCGCGACGGCAAGCTGCTCGGCGCCATCCTGCGGCGCCACCTGCTGGAAAAGCGCGACGCCGTGATGCAGATCCACCCCGACCCGGTCGGCGACGTGGTGACGCACAACGACTGAAGCCGGGCCCGCCGGCGCGGCGGGCCCC
>NZ_AQPL01000226.1:0-3392 GCF_000395345.1 Cupriavidus sp. WS
GGGCCCGCCGGCGCGGCGGGCCCCGCGCTCCCGCGCGCGCTACGCCGCGGTGCCCATCGCCCCGGACAGGCTGTCCGTCAGGAACGACATCAGCGGCCGCACCAGCTCGGCCGGCGCGGACTCCTCGCCGAGAATGACGATCTCCGTCATCGGCAGCGTCGGCCAGGCATCGCCCGACGGCAGGATCTGCAGGCCGGGCTGCGCGAACGAACGCCCCAGCACCGTCACGCCGAGACCGCCCGCGACCGCGGCCTGGATGCCCATCAAGCTGGCCGAGGTGCACGAGGAATACCACTCGCGGCGGATCGCGTCGAGCGAGCGGATCATCACCTCGCGGTAGGTGCACGGCGGCAGCAGCAGCACCAGCGGCACCGGCTTGTCCGGGTCCGGCGGGCTGTTCTTGCCGCTCATCCACACCAGCGGCTCGCGCCAGATCACGCGGCCGCGCTGGGCGCTGCCGTCCTTCTTGGCGATCACCACGTCGAGCCTGCCGTCGTCGTAGGCGGCCAGCAGGTCGCAGCTCAGGCCGGTGCGCAGCTCCAGGTGCATGTCCGGGTAGAGCCGCCGGAAACGCGCCAGCAGCGCGGGAAGCTGCATCGGCACGAAATCCTCGGCAATGCCCAGGCGCAGGTTGCCGGCGGCCGGCGGATCGGTCAGCGCGCGCACCGCCACGTCGTTGAGCTCCAGGATGCGGCGCGCCATCACCAGCAGTTGCTCGCCCTCGCGCGTCAGGCTCAGCGCGCGGCTGGTGCGGTGGAACAGCTTGCGCCCGAGCAGCTCCTCCAGGCGCAGGATCTTCTGGCTGACGGCCGACTGCGAGCGGCGCACCACCTCGGCGGCGGCGGTGAAGCCGCCCGTCTCCGCCACCGCGACGAAGGCGCGCAGCAGGTCTATTTCCAGGTCAGGGCGCATGGCATCGAGTCGATTCAGTCGAATTTCAGATTGTTGGGATTAAAAGTATTCGATTGCCTGATGAAAGGCAAGCGCATACCATCCTCGCCGATGCTCCCGAACCACCCTCGAAAACCAGCAAGCACCAGATGAAACTCTCGACCATCGCCCGCACCCGCTACACCACCAAGGCCTTCGACCCGGAGCGCCGCGTCCCGCAGGAAACCATCGACGACCTGCTCACGATGCTGCGCCACAGCCCGTCCTCCGTGAACTCGCAGCCGTGGCACTTCGTGGTGGCCGGCACGCCCGAAGGCAAGGCGCGCGTCGCCAAGGGCCTGCATGGCGGCTTTGCCTACAACGAGCGCAAGGCGCTCGACGCCTCGCACGTGATCGTGCTGTGCGCGCGCACCGGCATCCCCGACGCGCACCTGGAAAACATCCTCGAGCAGGAAGAGCGCGACGGCCGCTTCCCGCTGCCCGACGCCAAGGCCGGCCAGCGCAAGGGCCGGCTCGGCTACGTCAACCTGCACCGCTACGACCAGAAGGACCTGCAGCACTGGATGGAAAAGCAGACCTACCTCGCGCTGGGCACGCTGCTGTTCGGCGCCGCCACGCTGGGCGTGGACGCCACGCCGATGGAAGGCTTCGATTTCCGCCTGCTCGACGAAGAGCTCGGCCTGCGCGAGAAGGGCTTCACCAGCGTCGTGCTGGTCGCGCTCGGCTACCGCAGCGACAAGGACTTCAACGCCAAGCTGCCGAAGTCGCGGCTACCCGCGCAGACCGTGCTGTCGTTCATCTGAGCGCCGCGTACCCCGATCGAACGACGCCGTGCCGCCGCGCGCCCGCATGCCGGCGCTGCGCCGGCATGCGGGCGGCGGCACCCGCTTACGCCATGCCTTATATCAGTCTTTAATTATTTTTTGATTCGTTCGGCGAAATTTCTACCAGCCTTGTCCCGGCGGAAATAGCCTCATTGAAAAGGCGCCTCTTTAATTCATGGCGCCGCTTTTCCCGCCACCGCTGCTTTGTCTTGCTTTGTATTGATTGTTAATACAGGTGCATTGCAATACCACCACCGCCGCGGACCGCGGCAATCCGCCGAAAACCAGACCGGACGCGCTTTCCGGCGCTTTGGCATCCAGCGCATGCCCGCTGCCGCCGGGCCGGAACGCGGCATTGCCGCTTGGACCGGCGTCGCATGGAAACGACGCCAAGCGGAAATTCACCGCCGATCGATGCCATGCGGTTCAATTTTTCCGCACATTGCGACGATAATCCCCCTGCCGAATTTCCCCGATCATGCCCCGCCTTTCCCAATGCGGGAATGACCGGTTCTTTACCGCTTGCGCATCGCCCGGCATTCCGGATTTCCGGAATTCGTCTTTCCGGGTTTCCGGAAACCGCAATCCATCAAGACACAAGGCCGGCGCGCGTGCGCCGGCATGCAACCCACGGTGACGACATGACCTTGCCGAAAGGCCTGTTTCTCGCGCTGGCGCTTTCCGCTGCCCTGCTGGGGTGCGGCGGCGGCGGCGAAGACGCGCCCGCCGCAACTCCAGCCGCCGGCGTGCCCGCCGCGCCCGGATCGCCCGCGCCCACCGCTCCCGCCACGCCGGACCCGTCCGCGCCGGCCGTGCCGAAGAGCGCGAAGCGCGGCATTGCCTACGACCTCGCTTCGCCGGCCGATCTCGCCGCGCTGTCGCCTGGCGTGAGCTGGTGGTACAACTGGAGCCCGCGGCGCAATGCCGGCGTGCCGGCGGACTATCGCGCGCGCTACGCGATGGACTTCCTGCCGATGATGTGGAACGGCACCGAGGACACCGCCGAGGTGGAGGCCTTCCTCGCGGCCAATCCCGGCGTGCGCTACCTGCTGGTGATGAACGAGCCCAACCTCGCCGATCAGTCCAATCTCACGCCGCTGCAGGCGGCACAGCGCTGGCCGGTGTTCGAGGGCATCGCCGCGCGCACCGGCGTGCAGATCGTCGGCCCCGCCATGAACTGGGGCACGATGCCCGGTTATGCCGACCCGGTCGCGTGGCTCGACGCGTTCTACGATGCCTACCGCGCCGCCAACGGCGGCCGCGACCCGCGCATCGACTACCTGGCCTTCCACTGGTACGACTACGGCCTCGCCGGCCAGCTCGACCGGCTCGCGAAATACGGCAAGGCGTTCTGGGTCACGGAGTTCGCCAACTGGCACAGCCAGGCCGACGGCGCGCAGATCGATTCGGTGGCCAAACAGAAGGCACAGATGGCGGACATGGTGGCCATCTGCGAAGACCGCGCCGACGTGTTCCGCTATGCGTGGTTCACCGGCCGCGAGGACAACGACACCCACTTCACCAGCCTGCTCGGCGCCGATGGCCAGCTCTCCGAACTCGGCTCGTTCTACGTATCGCTGCCGTTCCACTGACCGCGCCGGCGCATGCCGCCGCACCACCGAGCCACCGAGCCAGACAACCATGCCAATCCACGCCCCCTCCCGCCGGTCCGGCCAC
>NZ_AQPL01000227.1:0-15969 GCF_000395345.1 Cupriavidus sp. WS
CCGGCCTCGCGCCGCGCGCGGCGGCGCCGTTCGCCGCCGTGCTGGCACTGGCCGCGCTGGCCGCCTGCGGCGGCGGCGGTGACGGCGGCGCGCCGGCCGCCGCCGCGCCCGCCGACACCGCCGCGTACGCGCCGCTGTTCGCGCCCGGCACGCCGGTCAACGAGCAGATCCAGTACCGCGAGGCGGACGGCACGCTGGTCACGCTGATGGGCTCGCGCCCGACCGAGCGCCACGCGCGCGAGCGCGGCGAGGCCTGGGACGCGCCCGACGCCGGCCCGGGCCGCTACCTCACCTTCCCCACCTTCTATTTCCAGAACCGCACCTTCGGCCTGGAGATCCGCGACGGCGTGCCCGCCGGCCGCCAGCGCATCGAGATCTACCTGCACGTCAACCAGGGCGTCTTCGACGGCACCACCTTCAGCCTGTTCCGCAACGTGCTCGACCCGACCGTGCGCGACTACGGCTGGGCGCTCAACTACGGCTTCAACAACCCGAAGGAAGGCGGCCAGCCCATCTGCCGCGAGGGCCAGCCGCGCGAAGACTGCATGATCGTGGTGGACTCCAACTGGCGCACCGACCCGCACAGCGCGCTGAAGATCGGCGACCCGATCGAGCTGGCGCCGGCGCCGCGGCTCAAGCGCGACCCGGTGGTGGATGGCGGCGGCAGCCGCTACTACTCGTTCGAGCAGCTCTACGTGGTCGGCGTGGGCATGCGGCCGTGGTACGGCATCGCGCCCAATCTCGACTCCGCGCCGCTGCCGGCCGAGACGCTGCTCGGCGGCGACGCCAGCATCTCGTACAACTACTCCGAGGAGCCGATGCGGGTGTTCCAGCAGATGGCCAACAATATCGGCATCGTCAACACCCAACGCTTCGTCGAGGGACGCCGGCTGTTCCACACCTCGTTCGCCGACGGCAAGCACTCCGAGCACGACGCCGACAACCCGGTGTTTGCCGAGCACATCGGCCAGCTCGGCCCGCGCTACAACCAGCCGCGCTGCATCGAGTGCCACACGCAGAACGGCCGCAGCCTGGCGCCGGCCATCGGCGCGCGGCTGGACACCATGTCGATGCTCGTCGCCGCCGGCGGCAAGGCCGACCCGACCTACGGCCTGAACGTGCAGCAGCACGCGCAGGACCCGGGCGCGCCCGACTACGGCGTCAGCGTGGCATCCTACGAGACCACCGCGCGCACCCTGTCCGGCGGCGAGACGGTGGCGCTGGTCAAGCCGTCCTATGCGTTCAAGGGGCCGGTGCCGGCGCAGTTCTCGGCGCGCCAGGCGCCGCAGGTCATCGGCATGGGGCTGCTCGAGGCGGTGGCGGAGCCCACCATCCTGGCGCTGGCCGACCCGGACGACAGGAACGGCGACGGCGTGCGCGGCATCCCCAACTGGGTCGCCGATCCCGAGACCGGCAAGACCCATCTCGGCCGCTTCGGCTGGAAGGCGACCAAGGCCAGCATACGGCAGCAGGTCGGCGACGCGCTGATCAAGGACATGGGCGTGACCTCGCCGGTGTTCCCCTCGCGCGGCTGCCAGCGCGAGGCCGCCGACTGCCGCGCCGCCGCGGCCACCTCGGTCTCCGAGACCGACCTGCAGCGCCTCACGCACTACCTCTCGCTGATCGGCGTGCCGGCCCAGCGCAGCCTGCGCAGCGGCTTCCCGGACGGCGTGCGGGTGTCGCCCGAGCACGACGTCGACCCGCCGCAGATCGCGCGCGGCGGCACGCTGTTCGTGCAGGCGCGCTGCGTGGCCTGCCACGCGCCGACGCTGAAGACCGGCAACACGCACCCGTTCGCCGAGCTGCGCGACCAGACCATCCACCCGTACAGCGACCTGCTGCTGCACGACATGGGCCCGGGCCTGGCCGACACCCTGAGCGAAGGCCGCGCCACGCCGAACCTGTGGCGCACCGCGCCGCTGTGGGGCGTGGGCTCGCTGCGCTTCGTCCAGGGCGGCGAGCAGAACGTGCGGCTGCTGCACGACGGCCGCGCCCGCACGCTGACCGAGGCGATCCTGTGGCACGGCGGCGAGGCGGACGACAGCCGCGCCCGCTTCGAGGCGCTGCCGAAGGAAGACCGCGCCGCGGTAGTCGCCTTCCTGCAGTCGCTGTAGCGGCCTGGCCGCGCTCAGGCGCCGGCGCGGCGGTCCCGCCCGGCCGGCTGCGGCGCGCGGCCGCCCTCGCGCAAGGCGGTCTTCTCGCCCGCCCGCCGGCGCAGGATCTTCTCCACGTTGCGGATGGCGAAGATGTGCAGGAACGACGTGATGTGCGCGTCCACCGCCAGCTCGGCGCGCTCATGTTCGTAGAGCTGCTCGACGTCATCCACCGGCATGTGGGCTTTCGCTGCCAGCAAGGCGACGAGGCCCTTCTGGTCGGGTTGTCTGAGTTTGTGAACGGACATCATCGCTCTCCGGCGGTCCAGCGGGAATGAAGCAAGTGACGGGAACCGGCGCCATGCGCGGACCCGTATCCATGTACAGCATATGACCGGCGCGCCAGCGCCGGCGGAAAGATTCGCGCCGGCCTTTGACTTGTCTCAAGCATTGGTGCCGGTCCTTTCCGTTTGTCGCAAAACGGTCATTTCCGCTGCCCAGACTCTGCCGCATCGACAATCGAGCCAGAGGCCCGCATGCAAAAATCCGATGCCGTCGCCGCTATGGGAAAGAGCACGCTGCTGCTCCCCGCGTGGATCCACGCCGCGCTTGCCGCGAATGACCGCCTCAAACTGTACCTGACGGTCCTGCAGGCCGCCGCCGCCCACGCGGAGCAGCCCGCCACCGAGCCGCCGGACTTCGGCCGGGAAGCGGCGGCGGCCGGCATCGAGGGCCGCTGGCTGCGCGAGCTGCCGGCGGCCGCGTCGCGGGTCGAAGGCGCGCTCCTGATGCCCGGGCTGCAGCGCCTGGCGCGGCACCTGGCGGAGGACCTCGGCGTGATGGCGCGGCCGCTGCTCGAAGTGCCCGACACCGGCGACGACCTGCGCGAACGGGTCAAGCACTGGAGCGGCTGGCTCGGCACGCTCGGCGCGCCCGCGGCGGAGCAGCCGGGCGGCGAGACGCTGCGCAACGGCCAACTGCGCGCGCTGACCAGCGGCAAGCGCGCGGACAAGCACAGGCATGACGGCGCGCCCGGCGAGGACGACGACAGCCTGCACCTGCTGGTGATGGATCTGCACAAGCAGCTCAACCACCTCGCCGGCACCTTGTCCGGCGAGGTGGTCGACGGTGCCCACGTGTGGCAACTGCTGCCGGCGGACCGCGCGCGGGTGACGGCGTTCATGCGCGGCCTGAACCGCACCGCGCCGCTGAAGTTCGACCATCCCGGGCTCGACACGGCCGCCACGCGCGACGGCGCGCGGCTGCTGCTGCAGAACGACATCGGCACCAACGACGCCCACGTGCTGGTGCTGCAGGTCGAGGGCACCACGATCACGCTGCACTACTCGGACCTGCACCGCGCCCGCTTCGCCTTCTTCCAGGCGCTGCTGGCCCCGTTCGGCGCGCAGTGGACCGAGACGCAGTCGAAGGTCGATGCCGCGCTCAACGAAGGGCGGGCCTACACCTTCGGCACCGCGCGCTTCGAATGCGCGGGCACGGCGGCGCTCGACGATGCGCTCGAAGGCATCGGCTCGCGCATCGTGTTCCTGATCGACTGGAACCGCGCGCGCAAGCGCCTGCTGCCCTTCGTCGGCAAGGCGGAGGCGATCGACATCCTGCGCGAGGTGGCGCGCTGCGACGCCGGCCACATGGCGTGGCTCAAGGCCGGCGGCGAACAGATCGTGTTCGCCGCCATGCAGGCCGCGGGCGAAGATGCGTTCCGCATCGGCGACCGCCTCGACGCCGTGCTCGGCCCGCCCGACGCCCGCGCCTTCCTGGTCGAGGTGCTGTGCCAGGCCAGCCGGGCGCTGCTGGCCGGCCAGCCGCTGGCGCTGGTCGCCGACGAAACCCGCATGCTGCTGGCCCGGCGCATGCGCCAGCACGGCAGCGAGTTCGACCTCATCGAAGAACACGCGGCCTATTGCCAGGCGCTGGCGCAGGCCGTCAGCGACGGGCTGGCGCACGACGTGGTCGCGCCGTCCGGCAAGGCGGAGCGCGATGCCGCCGGCGAGGCCGGTAAGTCCGCCCATAACCTGGCGGCGCGCGCCAAGGTGTGGGAGCGCCAGGCCGACCACCTCGTGATGCGCGCGCGGGACCACGCCCGGCGCCAGCGCCGCTGGCAGCCCGCGGCGCGCCTGCTGGAACTGTCCGACGACATCGCCGATGCGCTCGAGGAAGCCGCGTTCCTGATGAGCCTGATCGCCGAGGACCACCACCAGGGCTGGAACGCCGACATCCGCCACCTGCTCGGCAAGCTGGCGCAGACCGTGCTCTCGGCGACGCAGGAACACGTCAAGGCGCTGGCCATCGCGCGGCAACTGGGCGCCGGCAGCGATGCCGCCGACGGCGACGCCTTCCTCGCCGCGTCATGGAACGTGCTGCGCGCCGAACGCGAGTGCGACGAGCTGCTGCGTGCCGCCCGCCGCGCGATCCTGGCCGCGATCCGCGACGCCGGCGCGCTGATGCTGGCCAACGACCTGGCCATCGCGCTGGAACTGGCGTCCGACCGCCTGCTGGTGGCCGGCTATGCGCTGCGCGACGTGGCCTTCGGCCAGGCCGGAGCCCAGGGATGAGCCCGGACATGAACGCAGACATGAACGCACCCGACCTCGCCGCGGCTCCGGACTGGCCCGACGCCCTCTACCTGATCGGCTGCGCCGCGCCGGTCGGCACCGCCCGCCTTGCGCATCCGGCGCACGAGCCCTCCGCGCGGACGATGGGCTTCAAGGCCTTCAACCTGCTGCGCATGGCCGCGCTGGGACTGCCGGTGCCGCCCGCGTTCGCGCTCGGCACGGTCTATTGCGCAAGCGCCGCCACCAGCCCGGCGGCCACCGCGCCCGCGCTCTGGCGGCCCGGGCTGCAGGCCCTGGAACACGCCACCGGCCTGCGCTTCGGCGACGCCAGGCTGCCCCTGCTGCTGTCGGTGCGCTCGGGCGCGCCGGTGTCGATGCCGGGCATGATGGAGACGCTGCTCAACATCGGCCTGTGCGACGCCACGCTGCCCGGCTTCGTGCGCCAGACCGGCAACCCGCGCCTGGCGTGGGACACCTACCGCCGGCTCGTGGCAAGCTACGGCGAAGTGGTGGCCGGCGTGCCGGCGGCGGTGTTCGATGCCGAGAGCGCGGCGCTGGCCGGCACGCGCGACGAGCGCGACCTCGACTTCGCCGAACTGCGCATGCTCACGCGCCGCTACCTGGAAGCCTACGCGCGCGCCGCGGGCACGCCGTTTCCGCAAGACCCGCAGGCCCAGCTGAGCGGCGCGATCGGCGCGGTGTTCGCCAGCTGGCGCTCGCCCAAGGCATGCGAATACCGCCGCCAGCGCGACATCCCCGACACCATCGGCACCGCGGTGACGGTGCAGACGATGGTGTACGGCAATGCCGGCGGGCGCTCGGGCTCGGGCGTCGGCTTCACGCGCGACCCGGTCAGCGGCGAGCCGGCGCTGTGGATCGACTTCCTGTTCAACGCCCAGGGCGAGGACGTGGTCTCGGGGCGGCGCAACGCCTACGGCCACGACGAGCTGGCCGCCGTGATGCCGGCGGTGTGGCAGGACCTGGCCGACGTTGCCGCCACGCTTGAGCGCGCGTTCGGCGACATGCAGGACTTCGAGTTCACGGTGCAGGACGGGCGCCTGTACCTGCTGCAGACCCGCAACGGCAAATGCTCCGCGCAGGCCCTGGCGCGCATCGCGCTCGACCTGTGCGACGCCGGCATCATCCCGGCCGCGGTGGCGCGCGAACGCACCGCCGCGCTGAAGCCGGAGGAACTGGTGGCCACGCATACCGTGTCGCCGGACGGCACGCCGCCGACGCCGCTGGCGCAGGCGGCCAGCGCGGCCAACGGCATCGCCGTCGGCGCGATCGCCTTCGACGAAGCGGCGGCGCGCGCGCGCCAGGCGGCCGGCACGCCGGTGGTGCTGGTGCGGCGCGACGCCGAGACCAGCGACATCGCCGCGCTCGAACTGGCGGCGGGCCTGCTGACCCAGCACGGCGCGCGGACCTCGCACGCCGCCGTGGTCGCGCGCCAGCTCGGCAAGGTGTGCCTGGTCGGCTGCGCCGCGCTGCAGCTCGACGAGACCGCGCGCACGCTGCGCGTCGGCGAGACCACCCTGCATGAAGGCGACCTGCTGACCCTGGACGGCAACCTCGGCCTCGTCTATGCCGGCGCGGTGCGCACCGTGACCGAGCCGCTGGCCGACCTGCAGGCCCGCCTCCGGCGGCTGCGCGGCGCCGATGGCGAGGCCACGGCAAGCATGCGGCCGGCCGCCGGGTAGAAGCGCGCCGCGCCGGGGCCGCTCAGACCACGTTGATGACGACGTCGATATTGCCGCGCGTGAGCCTGGAATACGGGCAGGTCTGGTGCGCGGTGTCGGCCAGCGCCTGCGCGACCTCGCGCTCCAGCTCCGGCAGGCTGACGTTCAGGCGCGCCTGCAGGAAATAGGCCTCGCCCGACTTGACGAGGTCGACCTCGGCGTCCACCGCGAGGTCCGCCGGCAGCGCGACCTTCATCTTGCCCGCGGCCAGTCCCAGCGCGCCGATGAAGCAGGCCGACCAGCCCGCCGCGAACAGCTGTTCCGGGTTGGTGCCGCCGCCCGCGGTGCCGGGGGACGACAACTGGATGTCGAGACGGCCGTCGCTGCTGCGCGACTTGCCGTCGCGGCCGCCGGTGGTGTGGGTCTTGCCGGTGTAGAGCACTTTCTGCGTCTGGGTCATGATGAACTCCTGGTGGTGAAATCGGGGCGGGCACGGCCGTGCCGTCCGGGGTCAACTCGCCGGCGGCGCGAGCGCCACCGGCCATGACCGCATGAGACACGGCCGGCATGTCCGCTGTGTATCGGCATCGGCCGCAAGCGTAAGGCAGTGTCAGCGGCGCGCGCGCGGATACACTGCGATACAAAGAGGGCGGCCGGCATGGCCCCCGGCGCGGCCGTCTTCCGGTATTTTCGGTGCCGTTGCCACGCCGTCTTCCGATCCACGCCGAAGGTGCTCCCGATGGAACCTCATATCGATCACATCCTGATCGTCGACGACGACCGGGAAATCCGCGAACTGGTCTCGGCCTACCTGACCAGGAACGGCCTGCGCGTGACCGTCGCGCCGGACGGGCGGCATATGCGCGCCTTCCTCGAAGCCAGTGCCGTCGACCTGATCGTGCTGGACCTGATGCTGCCCGGCGACGACGGCCTGGTCCTGTGCCGCGAGCTGCGCGCCGGCCGCCACAAGGCCACGCCGGTGCTGATGCTGACCGCGCGCAGCGACGAGACCGACCGCATCGTCGGCCTGGAGATGGGCGCCGACGACTACCTGGCCAAGCCATTCGCCGCGCGCGAGTTGCTCGCGCGCATCAAGGCGGTGCTGCGCCGCACGCGCATGCTGCCGCCCAACCTGCAGGTGACGGAAGCCGGCCGGCTGCTGCGCTTCGGCGCGTGGCAGCTTGACACCACCGGCCGCCACCTGATCGACCGCGACGGCACCGCGGTGGCGCTCAGCGGCGCCGAGTACCGCCTGCTGCGCGTGTTCGTCGACCACCCGCAGCGCGTGCTCAACCGCGACCAGCTGCTCAACCTCACGCAGGGGCGCGAGGCCGAGCTGTTCGAGCGCTCCATCGACCTGCTGGTCAGCCGGCTGCGCCAGCGCCTGGCCGACGACGCGCGCGAGCCGGCCTACATCAAGACCGTGCGCAGCGAAGGCTACGTATTCGCCATGCCGGTCGAGATCGCCGAGCCCCGCCAATGAGCGCCGCCGCCGCGCGCCTGCTGCCGCTGCCGCGCACGCTCGGCTCGCGGCTGTTCCTGATCCTGCTCGCCGGGCTGACCATCGCGTACGGGCTGGCCTTCGGCGTGGTCTTCGCCGAGCGCTACCTCACCGCCCGGGCGGTCATGCTGGGCACGCTGGAAAGCGACGTGGCGACCTCCATCGCCATCCTCGACCGCCTTCCCGCCGACGAGCGCGCGCAATGGGTGCCGCGCCTGGACCGCGGCACCTACCGCTTCGTGCTCGGCCCCGGCCTGCCCGGCGTGCCCGACCTCAGCGCGCGCGGCGCCGACATCGCCGCGCGCATCCAGGAAGCGGGCGGCCGGCGCCATCCCGTCAAGATCGAATCCATCCCCGGCGACGGCAAGCGCCTGCAGGCCCACCTGACGCTGAGCGACGGCCGCCCGCTGACCATCGACGTGCATCCCGCGCCGCTGCCGCTGGCGCAGTGGCTGCCTTACGTGCTGGCGATCCAGCTCGTCCTGCTGCTGCTGTGCTGCTGGTTCGCCGTGCGGCTGGCCATCCGCCCGCTGGCCGACCTGGCGCGCGCCGCCGACGCGCTGGACCCGGACAGGCCGGCGCCGCGCCTGAGCGAGGCGGGGCCGGCCGAGGTAGCCCACGCGGCGATGGCGTTCAACGCCATGCGCGACCGCATCGCGCACCACGTGGAGGAGCGGGTGCGGATCCTCGCGGCGATTTCCCACGACCTGCAGACGCCGATCACGCGCATGACGCTGCGCGCCGAGATGGCCGAGGATTCCGCCGGCAAGGACAAGCTCGTGCAGGACCTCGCCGAGATCCAGCGCCTGGTGCGGGAAGGCCTGGCCTATGCGCGCAGCGCCCACGGCGACGCGGAGGCCGCCGCGCGCATCGACATCGCCTCGTTCATCGAGAGCCTCGCCTACGACTACCAGGACACCGGCAAGGCCGTGACGACGGCCGGCCGCATCGACGGCGCCATCGTCACGCGCCCCCACGCGCTGCGCCGCATCCTGACCAACCTGATCGACAACGCGCTGAAGTTCGGCGGCGCCGCCGAGCTGTCGGTGCGCAGGGACGCCGGCGGCGCGGTGGTCATCGCGGTGCTGGACCGCGGCCCGGGCATCCCGGAGGACCAGCTGGAAGCGGTGATGCAGCCGTTCTTCCGACTCGAGCAGTCGCGCAGCCGCGAGACCGGCGGCACCGGGCTGGGGCTGGCCATCGCGCAGCAGCTCGCGCTGGCCATCGGCGGCACGCTCGCGCTGCGCAACCGCGACGGCGGCGGGCTGTGCGCGGAAGTCACCCTGCGCTGAACCGCCGCTCCTCAGTACTTGTCCACGTCGAGCACCGCCTGCGCGAAGGCCCGCGGGGCCTCCTGCGGCAGGTTGTGGCCGACGCCCCTGATGATGCGGTGCGTGCGCCTGCCCGAGAACATGCCGGCGTAGGCGGTGCCGTCGGTGGCCGGGGCGACGCCGTCGGAATCGCCGTCCAGCGTGATGGTCGGCACGGCGATGACGGGGCCGGCGGCGAGCCGCTTTTCCAGCGCGTCGTGCTTCGGATCGCCGGCGGCCAGGCTCAGCCGCCAGCGGTAGTTGTGGATCACGATGCTGATGTAGTCCGGGTTGTCGAAGGACGCCGCGGTGCGCTCGAAGGTGGCGTCGTCGAACTGCCACTGCGGCGAGTTGACCTTCCAGATCAGGTTGGCGAACGCCTTGCGGTTCGCCTCGTAGCCGGCCCGGCCGCGCTCGGTGGCGAAGTAGAACTGGTACCACCAGCCCCACTCCGCCTTGGGCGGCAGCGGCAGCTTGTTGCGCTCGAGGTTGTTGATCAGGTAGCCGTTCACCGACACCATCGCCTTGCAGCGCTCGGGCCAGAGCGCGGCGATGATGTTGGCGGTGCGGGCGCCCCAGTCGTAGCCGGCGAGGATGGCGGTCCTGATCCCGAGCGCGTCCATCAGCGCGACGATGTCGAGCGCCACCACCGCCTGCTGCGCGTTGCGGAAGGTCTGCGCGGACAGGAAGCGCGTGGTGCCGTGGCCGCGCAGGTGCGGCACGATCACCCGGTAGCCCGCCGCCGCCAGCATGGGCGCGACGTCGACGAAGCTGTGGATGTCGTAGGGCCAGCCGTGCAGCAGGATCACCACCGGCCCGCCGGCGGGCCCGGCCTCGGCATAGCCGACGTTGAGCTCGCCGGCATCGACCTGCCTGAGCGGGCCGAACGAGGCCAGCGCGCCCGGCGGCGGGCCGGCCTGCGCGTGCGCGAAACGGATCGCGCCGAACGGGGCGGCGGCGAGGGTCATGGCCGCGGCGCCGAACAGGCGGCGGCGCGGCTGGTTGATCTGGTCGGGCATGGTGCTCTCTCCGGGTGATGGCGGGTCATGCACAGCATGCGGGCCGCGTGTATCCCCCGTGTATCGCCGCGCGCCGGACTTGCATGCCCATGTAGCATAGGCGCGGGCGGATACATGGCGATACAAGGCCGGCGCGGCGGAAGCCGCGGGGAGTGGAGAGAGCGCGCGCGCCGGCTCAGCGCCGCGCGCGCGAGGCCGGCCCGTGCACCTTGCTCACGCCGCCCTCGCCACCGCCATGCACGGGCAGCAGCGGCGAGGTGGACGAACTGGACAAGGTGGACAAGGTCGACGAGGCGGGCGGCTGCACCACGCGCAGCGTGCGTGTGGCCGGGTCGATGTCCACCCAGGCGCCGTGCGCGATCTGTGCCGTGATGTCGACATCGAAGCCCGCCAGCAGCGTCACGTCGCCGAGCGCCGCGCCCTGGGCCAGGATGGTGTTGACCGAGTTGAGGACGATGGCCAGCGGCGCCATGTGGCGCGACTGCATCTCGTGCAGCATCCAGGCCGTCGCCACGCCGCCCTTGGCGGTGTCGAGGATCAGGATGCGGTCGAGGTACGACTGCCCGGCCAGCTTGTGCCCGGGCCGCGAGAACACCCCTTGCAGGCGGTCGAGGTCGTAGCGCGCGGAAAAGCCGTCGGCGGCGACCAGCGCCTGGCCCGCTACCGGGCGGCCCATCGCGTGGCGGGCGGTGAAGATCGTGTCGCTCATGCGAGTTCTCCGGTTTCTGCCGCGTCGACGCATTGCTCCATCGACGCCAGCATGGGTACGTAGCCGTAGCCGCCCAGGATGTTGACCATCTTGGCGCTGTTGGTGGCCAGCCGCGTCCAGCCCTTGGCCTCGCGGATCTCGCGCGCGTAGGACTGGTAGAAGCACATGCCGGACATCACCGTGCCGCCGGCGCGCTCGATGGCGGCCGTGTAGCCGAAGCGGTCGCAGTCCGGCTTGACCTGCGGGCTCGTGATCGCCAGCAGCGGGCGCTTGAACTGCCGCCCCTCGCACAGCCCCGCCAGCTGGCGCAGCTCAAACAGGCTCAGTTGCGGCGCCGAGAACACCACCACGTCGATCTCCTTTTCCACCGCGTAGCTCTGCTGCAGGCCGCGCACCTCGGCCTGGCCGATGCGGTGCGCCACCGGCAGCGCATCGCCGCCCACGTCGGACAGGCGCGCCGCCTCGGGCGTGATGCCGACCAGGTGGAACAGCGCGACCGAGCCGAAGCTGGCCATCGCCGCGCCGAAATGCTTGAGCTGGTCGGAGGTCGGCGCGGCTTCGAGGCCCTCGATGACCGGCACCTGCCAGTAGTTGCCCGCCAGCCGCCCGATCACGCCGCCCAGCGCGCCCCAGTCGTTGAGGCTCTGCGGCGTCCAGTCCACGCGCAGCCGCAGCGTGGCCCGGCGCTGCGCGTCGAGGTGAAAGCCGTAGCGCGGCGTGCGCCCGGTCAGGCCCGCCGCCAGCGCCGACGGCCCGCCCTCGAAGTTCGAGCGCGCGCCGCTGACCGAATTCGAATAGATGACCACGCCGGTGTCGCCGAACGCCACGTGCTCGCCGCGCGTGGCGGCCAGCACGGTCTGGTAGTTGATGCAGGTGTCGGTCATGCTCACGCCCAGGCGCGTGAAGGCGTCGATGGCGCGGCGCTCCAGCTCCAGCATCCACTCGGCCTGGCCGAGCAGCGAAGCCTTCTCGAAATCGGTGCCGCGCGGGTCGGTGATGGTGGGGATGCGCACGCGCCCGTCGCCGGCGTCGGCCAGCCGCTCCAGCCACATCACGCCGGCCTGCCCCAGGCTCTCGGTATCGGCCATGATGTGGGCCTGCGACACCGGCACGAAATCCTGCGCGCCAAAAAAGTCGCCTACCTTGATCTGGTGTTCGATGACAGTGCGCGCCACGGTGCCGGCCTCGCCGGCCAGCATGGCTGCCTCTTCGTCGTTGAGTCTCATGTCGTTCTCTGTCGTTCTCTCTGGTGGGGGTTCCGGATGACGGGTGGCCGGCGCCGGGGTCAGCCCGGCGGCCGCGCGCGCGTCTGCACGCCGGCCAGCGGGCCTTGCGCGGTGACGACGAACTCGTACCTGTCGGGGCGCACGTGGAAGGCCGAGATCTCGCACAGCGCGTCCTGCTCGTCGAACGAGCGGCGCAGCAGCACCAGCGCGAAGCCGCCGCGCCCCAGCGCCAGCGACGCCGCCACCGGCGCGCTGGCCTGCTCGGCGCTGATGGTGGTTTCCACGCGCGCGACGCGGTGGCCGAGGCCCTGCTCGACGATGCCGTAGATGGTGCGCTCGGCCGCGACTTGCTCGCCCAGCGCCAGCGCCGCGTCGGGCAGCCACGACGCCACCACCGCCAGCGGCTCCCCGTCGACCAGGTAGCGCCGCTCCAGGTAGGTCGACAGGCCGGGCGCGCGCGGCGCGCGCGCGCCGAACGCGGTCAGCGTGGTTTCGGGGATCACGCCCTGGCACAGCAGTTCGTCGTAGAAGCCGCGCGGCGTGTCGAGCTGATGCCGCACGCGCCCGCGCGAGACGAAGGTGCCCTTGCCCTGGCGGGTCTCGATCAGCCCTTCGTCGACCAGCTTGCGCAGCGCCTGGCGCGCGGTCACGCGGCTGATGCCGAAACGGCGCTGCAGCGCCGCCTCCGAGGGCAGCAGCGTGCCGCGCCCGGCGTCGATGCCGTCCCGCAGGATGCGGCAGACCTGCTCGTACAGCGGCGTGGCGGCGTGGCGGTCCAGCACCGCGTCGGCGCGGATCTCCAGCGTCTCAGTCAACCGTCGCTCCCGAGCTCTTCACCGCGCGCGCCCACTTGGGGACTTCGGTCTCCACCAGCGCGCGCAGCTCCGCGGCGCTGCTGCCGACCGGCTCGATGCCCAGCTCGCCCAGCTGCTTGCGCATCTCGGCGCTGCGCATGACCCGGGCGGTTTCCGCCTGCAGCTTCTGCTGCACGGCGGCCGGCAGGCCCGCCGGCGCGAACAGCGCCCACCAGGCCTCGGCCTCGTAGCCGGGCACGCCGGCCTCCGCCATCGTCGGCACGTCGGGCAGCACCGGGCTGCGGCGCGTGCCGGACACCGCCAGCGCGCGCAGCTTGCCGGCGCGGATGTTGGCCAGCGGCGACTGCACCGGGTCGAACATGGCGGGAATCTGCCCGCTCAGCAGGTCCGAGATGGCCGGCGCGCTGCCCTTGTAGGGCACGTGCAGCAGCTCGGCGTGCACCGCGTCGGCGAACAGCGCGCCCGCGAGGTGCCCCGGCGAGCCGCTGCCGGCCGAGCCGTAGGCGATCGACTTCGGCTTGCTGCGCGCCAGCGCGATGAACTCGGCCAGCGTGTGGGCGGGCACCGAGGGGTTGACCGCCAGCACCACCGGCGCCGACGCCAGCAGCGAGATCGGCGTGAAGTCGGTCGACGGCTGGTACGGCAGCTTGCGGTACAGGCTCTGGTTGATGGCGTTGGTGCCCACCGTGCCGAGCAGCAGCGTGTAGCCGTCGGCCGGCGACTTGGCGACGAGGTCGGCGCCGATGATGCCGCCGGCGCCGCCGCGGTTGTCCACCACCACCTGCTGCCCGAGCTGGTGCGACAGCGCCTGCGCCAGCGGGCGCGCCACGATGTCGGTGGGCCCGCCGGGCGGGAACGGCACCACCAGGCGGATGGCCTGCTTCGGGTAGGCCTCGGCGGCGAATGCGGGCGCGGCGAGCGGCAGGACGGAGAACAGGCTGAAGGCGGCGGCGCAGGCCGCCGCGAAAACGCGGGTGGACACGGTGATTCCTCAAGCGGGCGCCGGACAGGTCCGGGCGAAGACTTGTATTGAAACGTATTAATACGAGTTTTCTAACGAAGGCTTTCGCACATGCATATGCGAACCCTGCGGCCACAACGCGTACCGCTGCCGCGCGCCGCTGCCGCCGGACGCCGCGCCAGCCGGCAAATACGCATATGAACGAAGCTTCGTTTGCCGGCCGCGAGCGCCGGGCTAGCATCATGGCCTGTTGCCGCGCGGCGTCCGGCCTGGCCGGACGCGCCGCGGCGCCCACCGGAAACCAACTTGACTCCAGCCATCCCGACCGTGCCCGGCACCTCCGGCCGCACTTCCAGCAGCACCTCCCGCCGCACCTTCCTGCTCGGCACCGCCCGCGCCGGCGCCAGCCTGGCCGCCCTGGGCGCGCTGTCGGCATGCGCCACCACCGCCGCCACCGCCGAGCCGGTCGCCGAGACCACCTCGGGCCGCCTGCGCGGCACGCGCGCGCAAGGCGCGTTCGCGTTCCGCGGCGTGCCCTATGCCGCCACCACCGCCGGCGACAACCGCTTCCGCCCGCCGCTCGAGCGCCAGCCGTGGGCGGGCGTGCGCGACGCCCTGCAAGGCGGCGCCTCGGCCCCGCAGCCGCAGGTCGGCAGCCCGGCCGAGTTCGCCTGGTACTGGTCGGCCATCCCCGCGAGCGAGGACTGCCTGTCGCTGTCGGTATTCACGCCGGCGCTGCGCGACCACCGGCGCCGCCCCGTGCTGGTGTGGCTGCACGGCGGCGCGTTCGCCATCGGCGCCGGCACCTCGGCGGGCTTCGACGGCAGCCACCTGGCGGTGTCGCAGGACGTGGTGGTGGTGTCCGTCAACCATCGCCTCAACGTGCTGGGCGGGCTGTTCACCGGCGAGCATCCCGAACAGTTGTCCGCCGAGTCGGGCAACCTCGGCACGCTCGACCAGCTCGCCGCGCTGAAATGGATCAAGGCCAATGCCGAGTCGTTCGGCGGCGACCCGGCCAACATCACGGTGTTCGGCCAGTCGGGCGGCGCGGCCAAGGTCACGGCGCTGCTGGGCCTGCCCGCCGCGCGCGGCTACATCCAGCGCGCCATCGTGCAGAGCGGCTCGGGCGCGTGGAAGCTGGCCGGGCCCGAGGCGGCGGCGCGCGCCGCGCATGCGTTCCTGCGCGAGTTCGGCCTGAATGCCGCCAGCGCGGGCCGCCTGCGCGAGGTGCCGGTGGCGCAGCTGGTGGCCGCGTTCGCCAAGGTGTCGGGCGCCGCCGGCGGCGTCAGCGAGTTCCGCCCGACGCTGGACGGCCGGGTATTCGCCGACGATCCGTTCGACCCGGTGGCCTCGCCGCTGGCGGCGGACGTGCCGGTGCTGATCGGCAACGCCGCCGACGAAGCCACCTTCTTCCTCGCCGCCGACCCGCGCAACTTCTCGCTGGGCGCCGCCCAGGCGCGCCAGCGCATCCAGCGCTTCCTGCGGCTCGACGGCGCCGCCACCGACCGGCTGATCGAGGCCTACCGCGAGCGCGACGGCAAGGCCACGCCGAGCGAGCTGCTGATCCGCATCGCCGGCGACTACAACTACCGGCTGCCGACGCTGGCCGTGGCCGAGCGCAAGGCCGCGCAGCAAGGCGCGCCGGTCTATGCCTACGAGTTCGACTGGAAATCGCCCGCGCGCGGCGGCGCGCTGGGCTCGCCGCACACGGCGGAGGTGCCGTTCATCTTCGGCACGCTCGACGCGGCGCGGCCGCTGGTGCAGGACAGCCCCGACCAGCTCCAGGTGCGCGACCGCATGGGCGCGATCTGGGCGCAGTTCGCGCGCACCGGCCGGCCGGGCGACACGGTGTCGGGCTGGACGCCCTACGACGGCGCGGCGCGCACCACCGCGCTGCTGGGCAAGTCATGGGAGGCGCGGCGCGATCCCGCCGCGCACGCGCGCGCGGCGTTCGCGGGCATCCCGCTGTACGAGTACAGCTTCCCGGTGTCGTTCACCCGCGACTGACGCGGCTGACGCCGGCCGCTGCCGGCCGCGCGCCCGGCGCCATGCCGGCGCGCGGCGGCTTCGCGCTCAGCGGTAC
>NZ_AQPL01000228.1:0-23920 GCF_000395345.1 Cupriavidus sp. WS
CGGCTTCGCGCTCAGCGGTACGCCTGCCACGGCGTCAGCGCGCGCGACAGCCGCCGCATGGCGAGGTCGAACAGGTAGGCGATCAGGCCGATCAGCACGATGCCCATGACCACCACGTCGGTGCGCAGGAAGTTCGACGCATTGAGCACCAGCTGGCCGAGCCCGGCCGTGGCCGCCACCATCTCCGCCGCGACCAGCGTGGTCCAGCCGAAGCCGATGGCGATGCGCAGCCCGGTCAGGATGTCCGGCAGCGCCGACGGCAGGATGACGTGGCGCACGAGCTGCGCGCGCGTGGCGCCCATCGACAAGGCCGCATGCAGCTGCTCGGCCTGCACGCTGGCCACCCCGGCGCGCGTGGCCAGCGCGATCGGCGCGAAGCAGGCCAGATAGATCAGCAGCAGCTTGGCGGTCTCGTCGATGCCGAACCAGATCACGATCAGCGGCAGGTAGGCCAGCGGCGGCAGCGGGCGGTAGAACTCCAGCACCGGGTCGAGGATGCCGCGCGCCACGCGGCTGGTCCCCATCAGCAGCCCCACCGGCACCGCGCTCAGCGCCGCCAGCGCGAACGCGCCGAACACGCGCCACAGGCTCCAGCCGATGTGCTGCCACAGCGGCAGGCCGCCCTGCACGTTGCCGTCCCACGCCTGCACCGCGGCGCGCCAGACCGCCGCCGGCGGCGGCAGGAACAGCGGCGCGATCCAGCCCGCCGCGGTCACGCCCCACCAGCCGGCCAGCAGCGCCACGACCGTCGCCACGGTGATGGCCGCGGTCCCGCCGCTGCCCAGCCGCGGAAACGGCCGCGCCGCGGGCAGCGGCCCGGCTGATGCGGCTGAGGCAGCCGCCCCGGCCGGCACCTCGCCGGGCGCCGCCGCGATGGCGGGACGGATGACGTCGTCGGCCTGGCTCATGCGCCTTGTCCGTGAACGAGTTGCAGCAGGCGCTCGCGCCAGTCGATGAACTCGGGCGACGACTTCACCGCCCTGGCGTCGCCGCCGTCGATATAGCGCCGCAGGAACGGCACCTGGAAATCGTGGGTGATGCGGCCCGGCCCCGCCGACATGACGATCACGCGGGTGCCCAGGAACAGCGCTTCCTCCACGCTGTGCGTGATGAAGAAGACGGTCTTGCCGGTGGCCGCCCAGACCCGCGCCAGCACTTCCTGGACCGACTCGCGCGAGAGCGCGTCGAGCGCGCCCATCGGCTCGTCCATCAGGAGCACGCGCGGATCGTTGGCCAGCGCGCGCGCAATACCCACGCGCTGCTGCATGCCGCCGGACAACTGGTAGATTGGCGTGGCGCCGTGGCGCTCCAGGCCGACCAGCGCGAGCTTCTCCCGCGCCACCGCGAGGCGCGCGGCGCGCGGCACGCCGCGAAAGCGCAGGCCCAGCGCGACGTTGTCCTGCACGTTGAGCCACGGCATCAGCGCATGCTTCTGGAACACCACGCCCAGCCCGGGGCCGGGACCGGACACCGCCTCGCCGTCGAGCAGCACCTTGCCGGCGGACGGCCGGATGAATCCCGCGAGGCAGTTCAGCAAGGTGGTCTTGCCGCAGCCCGACGGCCCCAGCGCGACCACGAACTCGGCCGGCGCGATGGACAGGTCCACGCCGGCAAGCGCGAGCGGCGCCTGCGCGCCGGACGGCGCGAAGCGCACCGACAGGCGGCGCGCCTCGATCCGGCCGCCGGCCTTCGGGCTGCCGGCATGGCCGGGCGCGTGGCCGGGCATGTGACTTACTGCGCTGCCTTGCGTACCCATGTCGCGTTCACGCCGGACGCATAGTCAGGCAGCACGTTCTGGATGGTGCCCTGCTCTTTCAGAAAGGCCGCGGTGGCCGCCAGCGACCTGGCCGCGCCGCCGCCGAGCCAGGCCGCCGAGGCCTGCTGCTGCAAGGTCGGGAATTCGTACAGCGCGAGGCTGGCCGGCACCTCGGCCGGCTCGGCGCCGGACCATTTCGCCACCGCCTTGACCTGGGCCGAATCGGCGCTCCAGGCGGACTTGTTGTTGCGGTACGCCGCGTCGGTGTCGGCCAGGATCTTGACGAACTCCGTCAGGAAGGCGTCGTTGTCGCGCGCGAACGCCTTGCTCACCACGATGCCGTCGAACGTGGCCTTGCCGGTCTGCGCGGCGATCTTGCCCGAGGTGGTCAGCACCTGCCCGCTCTTCTTGGCCTTGGCGAGAACCGGGTCCCAGATGAAGGTGGCGTCGATGTCGCCGCGCTCCCACGCGGCGGCGATTTCCGGCGGACGCATGTTGACGATCCTGACGCCGCGCGGATCGACCTTGGCGGCCTCCAGCGCCAGCAGCGTGTGGAAGTGCGAGGTGGACACGAACGGCACCGCCAGGCGCTTGCCCTTGAGGTCCGCCAGCGACCTGACGTTGCTGCCGTTGCGCACCACCAGCGCCTCGGCATCGTTGATGTTGTCGAGGATCCAGAACAACTCGATGTCGAGGCCCTGCGACAGCCCCGAGGCGATCGGCGCCGAGCCGGCCTCGCCGATCTGCACCGAGCCCGAGGCCAGCGCGCGGATCACGTCGGCGCCGCTGGCCAGCTTGCGGAAGCTGACCTTGTAGCCCGTTTTCTTCTCGACCGCCTGCGCATCCTGCGCATGGCGCCAGGGCACGACCATGTCCTGGTAGGCGATCACCACCTCCCGGGATTGCGCCGCGGCGCCGCCCGCCAGCAGCAGCGTCGCGCAGACCATCATCGTGTTCAGAAAGCGCTTCATGTGTGTGTCGTCCCGGATCGAAAGGAACCAGTATAAGAAGCGGCATTTTTCGCCCGAACGAAGATTTCCTCCCATGCTTATCCACATTCGGCCCACGCCGCATATGCGGCCAATGCCCAAGCTATCTCGCAAATATTCTTACGCGCGGACGGCGGCGGCGCTCAAATGATGCCCTGCACATTCACCGCCTCAGGCATCCAACGGCATGGCTCTCGACATCTTCTGGTTCCTCCCCACTTCCGGCGACACGCGCTACCTGGGCAAGTCCGACTTCGGCCGCGCGCCGACCATCCCCTACCTGCGCCAGATCGCCGTCACCGCGGAGAACCTCGGTTACGACGGCCTGCTGATCCCGACCGGCGCCTCGTGCCTGGATCCGTGGGTGGTCGCCTCCAGCCTGGTGCCGGTCACGCAGCGCATCAAGCTGCTGGTGGCGCTGCGCACGTCGCTCGGCGGCCCGGGGCCGTCGGCGCGGCAGGCCGCCACGCTCGACCAGGCGCTGAACGGCCGGCTGCTGCTCAACGTGGTGCCGGGCGGCGACGCCACCGAGCTGGAGGCCGATGGCGTGTTCCTCGCGCACGACGAGCGCTACCAGGCCGCCGACGAGTACCTGCAGATCTGGACCCGCCTGCTGCGCGGGGAGACCGTCGATTTCGACGGCAAGCACTACAGCATCCGCAAGGGGCAGGTGTTCCACGCGCCGGTGCAGAAGCCCTATCCGCCGCTGTATTTCGGCGGCTCCTCCGACGCGGCGCACGACCTCGCCGCCAGACACGTGGATGCCTACCTGACCTGGGGCGAGCCGCCCGCGCAGGTGGCGCAGAAGATCGCCGACGTGCGCGCCCGCGCGGCCAAGCTGGGGCGCACGGTGCGCTTCGGCGTGCGCCTGCACGTGATCGTGCGCGAAACCGGCGAGGAAGCATGGGCGGCCGCCGAGCGGCTGATCAGCAAGCTGACCGACGACGACATCGCGCGCGCGCAGCAGAACTACGCGCGCATGGATTCCGTGGGGCAGCAGCGCATGGCCGCGCTGCACGGCGGGCGGCGCGACCGGCTGGAGATCGCCCCCAACCTGTGGGCCGGCGTGGGGCTGGTGCGCGGCGGCGCCGGCACGTCGCTGGTGGGCGACGCCGAGACCGTGGCCGCGCGGCTGGCCGAGTACGCGGCGCTGGGCGTGGACTCGTTCGTGCTGTCCGGCTATCCGCACCTGGAGGAAGCGATCCGCTTCGCCGAGCTGGTGTTCCCGCTGCTGGGCAAGGAGGCGGTGACGCTGCGCGACCAGGCGCAGACCGGCGGCGCATTCGACATTCGCGCCCGCTGAGGGCGGGCGCGAGAGTGAACATGAAGGCGAACGTAAGGCGAACGTAAAGGCGAACCGGGCCGGCGGCAATCCGCGCGAGGATCGCGGTGCCGGCCGGCCCGAAGGCGACGGCGCTTACTTGGCCGTCGGCATGGCGAACTCGGCGCCGCGAGTGGTGTCGTCCGGCCAGCGCTGCATGACGCTCTTCTGCTTCGTGTAGAAGCGCACGCCCTCTTCGCCATAGGCGTGCATGTCGCCGAACAGCGAGCGCTTCCAGCCGCCGAAGCCGTGCCATGCCATCGGCACCGGAATGGGCACGTTGATGCCGACCATGCCGACTTCGATGCGGCGGGCGAATTCGCGCGCGATCTGGCCGTCGCGGGTGTAGCAGGCCACGCCGTTGCCGAATTCGTGCTCGTTGACCAGCCTGACCGCGTGGGCGAAGTCGTCGGCGCGCACGCACGCCAGCACCGGGCCGAAGATCTCTTCCTTGTAGATGCGCATCTCCGGGGTCACGTTGTCGAACAGCGTGCCGCCCGTGAAGAAGCCCTGCTCGTGGCCCGGCACCTTGTAGTTGCGGCCATCCACGAGCAGCTTCGCGCCCTCTTCCACGCCGAGCGCGATGTAGCCTTCGATGCGTTCCAGCGCCTGCCGCGTGACGACCGGCCCCATTTCGGCATCGGGCTCCATGCCGTTGCGGATGACCAGTTCGCGCGCGCGCGCTTCCAGCTTGGGCATGATCTTGTCGGCGACGTCGCCGACCAGCACCGCCACCGAGATGGCCATGCAGCGCTCGCCGGCCGAGCCGTAGGCCGCGCCGATCAGGCCGTCCACGGCCTGGTCGATGTCGGCGTCGGGCATCACCACCATGTGGTTCTTGGCGCCGCCCAGCGCCTGCACGCGCTTGCCCAGCCTGGCGCCGGTTTCATAGATGTAGTTGGCGATCGGGGTCGAGCCGACGAAGCTGACGGCCTTGACGTCCGCGTGCTGCAGCAGCGCGTCGACCACGGTCTTGTCGCCCTGGACCACGTTGAACACGCCGTCGGGCAGACCCGCCTGCTTGAGCAGGCCGGCCATGAACAGCGACGCGGACGGATCGCGCTCGCTCGGCTTGAGGATGAACGCATTGCCGGCGGCAATGGCCACCGGGAACATCCAGCACGGCACCATGCAGGGGAAGTTGAACGGCGTGATGCCGGCGACCACGCCCAGCGGCTGGCGCAGCGTCCAGTTGTCCATGCCGGTGGAAACCTGGTCGGTGAAGTCGCCCTTGAGCAACTGCGGGATGCCGCAGGCGAACTCGATGATGTCGATGCCGCGGCTGACCTCGCCGGCCGCGTCGCTCAGCACCTTGCCGTGCTCGGCGGTGATGATCGCGGCCAGTTCGTCCTTGTGCCGGTTCATCAGCTCGAGGAACTTCAGCATGACGCGCGCGCGGCGGATCGGCGGCGTGTCGGCCCATGCCGGAAACGCGGCCTTCGCGCTCGCCACGGCCGCGTCCACGTCTTCCACCGAGCCCAGGCGGACCTGCCGCGCGACGGCGCCGGTGGCCGGATTGAACACGTCCTGGGTGCGCGTGCCGGTGCCGACGTACGGCTTGCCGGAAACGTGGTGGATGACTTCGGCGGAACTGGTGTAAGGCGCGGTCACGGGTATCTCCTGTCGATTGTGCGTCCATGCGGTCGACGCAGTATATGAATGGCGCGGGCACCCGGGTAGACGTCCTTTGCCAAACATATTGTTCAGGATTTTGACCTGCTACCATACCAGGCATGCGAATGATCGGCATCGCGGAGATGTAGTGCGCGGTAGTGCACGGTAGTGCGCGGCGGGAGGCGGCGACAAGAATGCGGCAAGGAAACGTGGAATATCTCTGGGAGCACCTGCACTGGCTCGTGGTGCTCGACCAGCAGGGCAGCTTCAGCAAGGCGGCCGCCCGGCTGGGGGTCAGCAAGGCGTCGATGAGCCAGCACATCGCCGACCTGGAGAAGGCGGCCGGCATCATGCTCGTGCAGCGCACGACGAGAAGCGCCACGCTCACGGCGGCGGGGCGCGAGCTGGTCGAGTCGACGCGCGGCGCGTTCGATCGGATTGCGACGAGCTTCGCCAATGTCCGCGATCTGGCCGGCGCCCCGCGCGGCCTGCTGCGCGTGACGGCGCCGGTGGCGTTTTCCCGCCAGCAGCTGGTCCCGACGTTGCCGGCCTTCCTGCGGCGCTACCCGGACATACAGATCGAGCTGGACATGTCCGACCGCATCCGCCCGCTGGCCCAGGAAGGCTTCGATCTGGCCGTGCGCCACACCGCCGCCCCGCCGGAGACGCACGTGGCGTGGGCCCTGGCGCCGACGCGGACGGTGCTCGCGGCCAGCCGCGCCTACCTGCGCGCGCGCGGCATGCCGGCCTCCCCGGCCGCGCTCGCCGGGCACGTCTGCCTGCACTACCCGCGCACGCATGGCACGCCCACGTGGACCTTCGTGTCGGCCGATGCCGGGCAGCCGGACCCCGTCACGGTGCCGGTCTCGGGCCAGCTGGCCGTCAACAACAGCGAGGCCTTGCGGGACGCCGCGATGTCGGGCCTCGGCATCGCCCTGCTGCCCGATTTCAGCGCCCAGTCCGCGCTGCAGAGCGGCCGGCTGGTCGAGGTCCTGCCCGGCTGGCGCTCCACCGGCGTCTTCGGCGAATGGCTGTACGCGATCCGGCCCTACTCGGCCCATGCGTCCAGGGTCTCGCAGGTATTCGTCGAGTACCTGCGCGAGGCCTACGCGCAGGGCTTCGCGCCGCGCCAGCCAAAACGCCTTCACCGGACTTGAGCGGCCCGGCGAAGGCGTGGGACCGGCCTGGCCGACACAGTGTCGGGCCGGACGGGATCAATAGATCGCCGGTTCTCCGGGCGAGCGTCCGAACGACGTTTCGAGGTAGTCGAAGTCGCAGCCCTTGTCCGCCTGCAGGATGTGCTGGGCGAACATCCAGCCGTATCCGCGCTCGAAATTCCGCTCCGGCGGCGTCCATTCCTTGCGCCGGCGCTCGAGTTCCCCGGGGCTGACCAGCAGCTCCAGCTTGCGCGCCATCACGTCGATCTCGACGAGGTCGCCGGTGCGGACCAGCGCAAGCGCGCCGCCGACGAAGGCTTCCGGCGAGACGTGCAGGATGCAGGCGCCATAGCTGGTGCCGCTCATCCTGGCGTCCGAGATCCGCAGCATGTCCCGCACGCCCTGCTTGACGAGCTTGCCCGGGATCGGGAGCATGCCCCACTCCGGCATGCCGGGGCCGCCCTGCGGGCCGGCATTGCGCAGCACCAGCACGTCGTCCGCGCTGACATCGAAATCGTCGCGGTCGATGACCTCCTTCAGCGAGGGGTAGTCGTCGAACACGATGGCCTTGCCGGTATGCTTCATCAGCCGCTGCTCCATCGCGCACGGCTTGATCACGCAGCCCTCGGTGGCGAGGTTGCCCTTCAGCACGGCCAGCGCGCCCTCGGGGTAGATCGGCTGGTCGATGTCCCGGATCACGTCGTCGTTGTGGCAGGCGGCATCGCGCACGTTCTCCGCGATGGTGCGGCCGTTGACGGTGAGCTCGCCGGGCGAGAGGAAGCCCAGCAGCTTGCGCATCAGCGCGGGCAGGCCGCCGGCGTAGTAGAAATCCTCCATCAGGTACTTGTCGCCGCTCGGCCGCACGTTGGCGATGACCGGCACCACCCGGCTCGCGCGGTCGAAGTCGTCCAGCGTCACGTCGTGGCCGGCGCGGCGCGCCATGGCGATCATGTGGATCACGGCATTGGTCGAGCACCCCATCGCCATCGCCACGGCGATGGCGTTGTCGAACGCGCCGCGGCTGAGGATGCGGCCCGGCACCAGGTCTTCCCACACCATCTCGACGATGCGGCGCCCGGAGGCCGCGCACATGCGCACGTGATTCGCGTCGGGCGCCGGGATCGACGACGCGCCCGGCAAGGTCATGCCCAGCGCTTCCGCCACGCCGGTCATGGTCGACGCGGTGCCCATCGTCATGCAGTGGCCGTGGCTGCGCGCGATGCCGCCCTCGATGTCCTGCCAGTCCTGGTCGTTGATGACGCCGGCGCGCCGCTCGTCCCAGAACTTCCAGGCATCCGAGCCCGAGCCCAGTATCTTGCCGTGCCAGTTCCCGCGCAGCATCGGGCCGGCGGGCACGTAGATCGCGGGCAGCCCCGCGCTGATGGCGCCGAGCAGCAGCCCCGGCGTGGTCTTGTCGCAACCGCCCATCAGCACCACGCCGTCGACCGGATGCGAGCGGATGAGCTCCTCCGCCTCCATCGCCAGCATGTTCCGGTACAGCATGGTGGTCGGCTTGACGAAGTTCTCCGACAGCGACAGCGCCGGCAGTTCCAGCGGGAAGCCGCCGGCCTGCAGCACGCCGCGCTTGACGTCCTCCACGCGCGTCTTGAAGTGGGCGTGGCACGGATTGATGTCCGACCACGTGTTGATGATGGCGATGACCGGCTTGCCCGCCCAGTCGGCCGGGGCATAGCCCATCTGCATGATGCGCGAGCGGTGGCCGAATCCTCGGAGGTTGTCCGGCGCGAACCACCGGGCGCTGCGCAGCTCTTCTGCTTTCTTCATGGTCACTGTGGAATCTGGGTCGGGTATGGGTTCGGACGCGCGTCGGATGCGCGTCTGACGCCGTGCTTGCGCTCGCTCAGTAGCCGCCGGGCGCGGGGGCGGCGCTCGCCTGGCCCGGGTTGCGAAAGCGCGCCGCGGCGGCGTCGAGCCCGTTTCTCAGCATGACGGTATCGAGCGCCACCGCGACGAACTGCGCGCCAAGCGCCAGGCATTCGCGCGCGCGCGCCTCGTCCACCATGAGGATGCCGGGCGCCTTGCCGCAGGCGCGGATCCGGCGGATGGCGCCGTCGATGGCGCCGCTGACGGCGGGATGGCCGGCGTTGCCCGGATAACCCAGGCTCGCGGACAGGTCGGCGGGACCGATGAAGATGCCGTCGATGCCGTCGACCGCGGCGATCGCCTCGATCTGGTCGAGCGCCTCGGCCGTCTCCACCTGCACCAGCACGCACAGTTCCTCGGCCGCGCGCACCACGTAGTCCGCCGTGCGGCCGAAGTTCGCCGCGCGCGTGGAGCCGCCCATGCCGCGGATGCCGGGAATGCCGGCGCTCGGGTAGCGCGTCGCCAGCACGGCGGCGCGCGCTTCCTCGGCATTCTGGACGAAGGGCAGCAGCAGGGTCTGCGCGCCGATGTCGAGGTAGCGCTTGATCAGGACGGAATCGTTCCACGCCGGCCGCACCACCGCATGCGCGGGCAGCATGCCCTCGGGCGGCTGCGCCGCGGCGGTGGCCTGCAACTGGCTCAGCATGAGCGGCACATCCGTGGGCGTGTGTTCCGTGTCCAGCAGCACCCAGTCATAACCGGCACCCGCGATGAGCTCGGACACGTATGGCGACGGAATGGTCGACCACACGCCGATCTGCGCGCGCCCGCTCTGCAGCGCGCGCTTGAATTGATTGATAGGCAGCATGTCTGTACTTAATTCGTCCGGATGTTGGCGCTCTTGACGACGGGTACCCAGCGGGCGACTTCGGCCGAGATGAAGCTCGCGGCCTGCTCCGGCGTGCCCGGCGTCGAGACGCTGTTGATCTTGGCGAGCTGGGCGACGACGTCCGGCTGCTTCAGGATTTCCTGGCAGGCCTTGTTCAGCCGCTGCACGATTTCCGGCGGCATCCCGGCGGGGCCCTCCAGGCTCGTCCAGGAGTAATTGACGATGCGCGGCTGGCCGGCCTCCGGCATGGTCGGCGTGTTCGGCAACGCCTCCAGCCGCTGCGAGCCGGCCACGGCCAGCGCCTTGAGCTTGCCGCCCTGCACGAACGTCACCGCCGACGTCGCCGGCACGAACAGCAGGTCCAGCTGCCCGCCGATCAGGTCCGTCATGGCGGGCACGTCGCCCTTGTAGGGCACCGAGTTCAGCGAGATCCCGACGGTCTGCTTGAACAGCTCCGTCGTCACGTGGCTGGAAGAGCCGATCCCGGTCAAGGCGACGTTCAGCGAATTCGGGTGCGCCTTGGCCAGCGCGATCAGCTCCGCCACGGTGTTGGCCTTGAGCTGGGGCGCCGCCACCAGCAGCATGGGCGCGCGGCTCAGCATCGCGATATGCGTGAAGTCCTTGCGCGCGTCGTAGCGCACGTTCGCGTTCACCAACTGGTTGATCGCATGCGTGCCGGGCCCGCCGATCACCAGCGTGTAGCCGTCCGGCGCAGCGCGGGCCACCATGTCCGAGCCGAGCGAACCGTTCACGCCCGGCCGGTTTTCCACCACGAACGCCTGGCCGAGCACACGGCCCAGCTGGTTGGCGATCAGCCGGCCGACCACGTCGGTCTGGCCGCCCGGCGGGAACGGCACCACCACCGATACCGGCCGGGAAGGATAGGTGTCCGCGAAGGCGCTGCCCAGCGGGGCGAGCAGGCCGGCCAGCAGACAGAACAGAACAGTGCGGCGATTGGCCGCGCGCGAGCGATGATCCATCGTTTGTCTCCTCTTATGATTGCGCAATCATATCCCCTGGAGCCGAGGAAGAATCAGGCGAAACAAGGGATGGCCGCTGATATTTTGTGTTGCCATCATGATTGCCGTAACATTGCAATCATTTGACGTCGACAAGGCACAGATGGCTTCCCGTCCCGCGAGCGTGGCGCCCACGCTGAAAGACCTCGCCCGCCTCGCGGGCGTGTCCCCCATGACCGCCTCGCGCGCGCTGCACCGCCCCGACCTCGTCGCCGAGGCGACGCGCCTGCGCGTGGAAGCCGCCGTCGAACAGACCGGCTACGTGCCCAACTCGCTTGCCGGCGGGCTGACCTCGCGGCAGACGCGCCTGGTGGCGGCCATCGTGCCGTCCATCGGCCACTCGCTGTTCTCCGACATGCTCGACGAACTCGTGGGCACGCTCGAAGCCGAGCGCTACGAGACCACGCTGGGCATTTCCCGCTACGACCCCGTGCGCGAGGAAAACTGGCTCGCGACCATGCTGAGCCGGCGCCCCGACGGCGTCGTGCTGACCGGCATCGAGCACACCGCGCGGACGAGGCGGCTCCTGCTCAACGCCGGCATCCCCATCGTCGAACTATGGGACTACACCCCGCACCCGCTCGACGTGGTGGTCGGGTTCTCGCAGGAAGACGCCGGCCGCGCGGCCTATCGCCACCTGACCGCCTGCGGCTACCGGCGCGCCGCGCTGCTGCGCTCCGACGACAGCCGGGCCGCGCGCCGGGCACTCGGCTTCAGGCGCGCCGCCCTCGAAGCCGGCGCCCCCGAACCTGTCGAGATCGTGTTCCCCGAATCCAACCCCCAGGCCGGCCGCGGCCGCGAAGTGCTGAAGGAACTGCTGCAGCGCGCCCCCGAGACCGACGCCGTCTTCTGCAGCTCCGACGCCCTGGCGCTGGGCGTGCTCGCGCACGCGCACGCCGTCGGCATCCGGGTCCCGGATCAGCTGGGCGTGATGGGCTTCGGCAACCAGGCCCTGGCGATCGACGCCGTCCCAGCGCTGTCGACGCTGTGGGTCGACGGCACGCGCATCGGCAACCGCGCCGCGCGCGCGCTGCTGGCGCGGATGCGGGGGGAGGAAGCGTCGCTGGCGGTGGATGTCGGGTTCGAGACGATTGCGCGGGAGAGTACGGACAAGACGCTGTCCTCATCCGCGTGACAGACGGCGCTCATTTCGGCGACTGCGCCTGTGCCGGTTCGCCCGGTTCGGCGGCGAGCTGGAAAGTCGAGAAGCCCGCATGGGAAGCCAGTTTCCTGGCGGCTTCCCATGCGGGCTTCTCGAGCTTCAATGTGCGAGCCGCGCAAGTTCCGATTCACTCGCGCAACACGCACCCACCCCTTACATATACTTGAACAGATTCATCCCCTGAATCTGCATGAACGACTGCTGCGCCGCCTGCAGCGCCGTCTGGCGCTGGTAATACTCGGTGATCGCCGAGTAGTAATCCAGGTCCTGCAGGCCAGACAGCGTCTGCTTGTAGTTCAGCGAGCGGTTGGAGCCGATGGTGTCGAGCGAGTCGAGTTCCTGCATGCGCGAGCCGACCGAGGACTGCACCGTGCTGACGTTGTCGAGCGAGTTGGCCATCTTGCGGTTGGTGGTGGCCAGCACGTTGCTCAGCGCGGCGCGGTCGGCGTCGGTGACGATGGGCTTGTTGAGCGCGGTGATGACGTCCTGCAGGTTGGCGAAGATGTCGGTGCCGGCCTGCTGCGCGGGCTGCAGGTTGACCACGTCGCCGTCCTTGGGCGCGCCCGTGACCGACAGGGACAGGCCGCCGACCTGGATGCCGGCGCCGTCGGTGTAGTCGACCGGGGTGCCGATGGCCACGGGCGCCGCGCCGCTGTTGTCCATCAACTGGTACTGCATCTTGCCGCTGACGGGGTCGGTGGCGAAGTTGATCGACAGCTTCTTGCCGTAGTCGGCGTTGGTCGGGTCGGTGACGGAGACCGCGCTGAACGTGGCCGTGCCGGTGTTGCCGGCGGGTGCGGAGGCCACGTAGGTCGCGGTGTTCTGCACGCTCATGAAGATGGAGTAGCCGTTGTCGTTGGTCGGCATCTGGCGCGCCACGTCGACCTGCAGCAGTTGCTGGCCGGTGTCGCCGCCGTACTGCACGGCGCCGCTGGCGTTCTTGGAGAACGGCGGCGTGGCGGACTGGTAGCCGGCGAACAGGAACTGGCCGTTGCCGTCGTCGGCGTTGGCCAGGCCCACCAGCTGGTTGTACGCATCCTGCAGCGACGATGCCATCGAGGCGCGGTCGGCGTCGCTCATGGTGCCGTTGCCGGCCTGCACCACCAGGGTCTGGATGTTCTGAATGACCGTGGTCACGCTGTTGAGGGAGTTCAGCTCCATCGACAGGTTGGTGTTGGCCTGCTTGCGCGAGGTGGCGTACTGGTTGTTGATGGCGCTGGACTGCGAGACGATCAGCGCGCGCGTGGCGCCGACCGGATCGTCCGACGGCGTGAGGATGCGGCTGCCGGTGCCGAGCTGCTGCTGCACATGCATCAGGGCGCTCTGCTGGCTGTTCATCGAGGCCAGGCCGAGCTGATAGAGCGTGGAGCTTGCGATGCGCATGTCTGTTCCTTTCTGTGTCCGGGTCGTCGGTGCGATTGGCGGGCGATCTCGATCGGGCGGGCGATCAGCGGCCGATACCGATGATGGTATCGAACAGGTTGGTGGCGGTCTGGATGACCTTGGCGTTGGCCTGGTAGAGCTGCTGGAAGCGCAGCATCGAGACCGTTTCCTCATCCATGTTCACGCCGGACACGCTCTGCTGCGCGTTGTTGACCTGGGTGGTCACGCTGTCCTGCGAGGTCGAGGCGATCTGCACCGACTTGGCGCGGCTGCCGACGTCGTTGACGAGCTGGGCGAAGGCGTCGTTGTAGCTGGACACGCCGCCGATGGTCTTGGTGCTCTGCAGCTTGGCCAGCGCCAGCGCGTTGCCGTTGTCGGACACGCCGCTGAGGTTGGGCGCCAGCGTGAAGGTGTCGCCGGCCTTGGGCGCGCCGTCGAAGCTGACGGTGATGCCGTTGAACGAGAACTCGGTGGCGGTGCCGTTGGTCGTCGGGCCGGTGGTCGGCGTGACCGGGTTGCCGGCGGCGTCGGTGAAGACGTAGCCGGTGCCGTTGTAGGTGGCCGTGATGGTGCTGGCCGGCAGGGCGAAGCCCTGGGCGACGCTGCCGACCTTGACGGTGCCGGTGCCGGTGTTGGTGGTGCCGTTGCTGGTGCGCAGCGGGCCCCCGGCGGCGATCTTGGCCGGGTCGGTGATGGCCATGTCCATGGCCGCGGCGGCGTTGCGGGTCGGCTGGATCTGGAACGAGTCGTTGGTGCCCATCGAGGTGGCGGCCGGGATGGTCACGTCCACGCCGTCGGCCGACAGCGTCAGCGGATAGGTGGCGGTGGCGCCGGCCTGGGTGGCCACGACCTTGCTGTCGGAGGCGCGCACCAGGTTGTAGTTGGTGCCGTCGAAGCGCAGCGTGTAGTCGCTGGTGGTGAGCTGGGACGTATCGCTGATCGCCGCCGTGATGCCCGAGGTGCCGGTGTTGGTGCTCTTGGCGATGACCCCGGGCGTGCCCAGCTTGAACAGGTCGCCGCCGATCTGGCCGGTCAGGTCCACGCCCAGCTTGTGCTGGTCGTTGAAGGTCTGCGCCAGCGTGACCGACAGGCGGCCGATGGCGTTCTGCGCCGGGTCCAGGGTCTCGCTGCGGAATTGCAGCAGGCCGCCGAGCGAGCCGCCCTTGAGCGCGCTTTCGTCCATCTGGTACACGTTGCCGTTGGACTGGGTGAACGCGACGGTGGTGCGCGAGGGGTCGTCCGACGACTGCACGGCCTTGAGGTCGTACGAGGTGGAGCCCATCACCAGCGGCTGGCCGTTGCCGACGTAGACGTTGAACACGCCGTCCTGCGGCACCACCTTGACGCCGACGATCTGGGTCAGTTGCTGGACCAGCTGGTCGCGCTGGTCCAGCAGGTCGTTGGGCGGCTGGCCGGCGCCAGCGGCGGTGGCCTGCGTGATCTGGGTGTTGAGCTTGGCGATCTGCTGCGAGTAGGCGTTGACCTGCGTCACCTGGCTCTGGATCTGGGTGTTGACGCCGTCGCGCAGCTGCTGGAAGTAGGCGTTGGAGGCGCGCATCTGGCCCACCAGCGACTGCCCGGCGTTGAGCATGTTCTGGCGCGCGGCGGGGTCGGCCGGCGTGTCGGACACGCCCTGCACGGCGGCGAAGAAGTTCTGCATCAGCGGCGCCAGGCCGCCCTTCTGGTCGGCCAGCAGGTTGTCGATCTGGCTGATCTGGTCGGAGTAGGTCGAGAGCTGGGCGCTCGAGCTCAGGGCGCCGCGCAGCTGGTTGGTCAGGAACTCGTCATAGACGCGCACCACCGAGGTGGTGTTGGAGCCCTGGCCGAAGAAGCCGGCGCTGGTGTACTGGCCGCCGGCCGAGGCGATGATGGTGTTCTGGCGCGTGTAGCCGGGCGTGGCGGCGTTGCTGAGGTTGTGGCCAACCGTGGTCAGCGCGTTCTGCGCCGTGTTCAGGCCCGAAAGTCCGATGTTGAAGAGAGACATGCTCTAGCTCCGCGTCTGGTGGCTGCCGCGCGCCTGACGGGACGATCCGCGCACCGTGGCCGCCAGGGCGCTTCGGTGCCGGTTCGCCGCTGCCTGGATCCACGGCGGTGAATGGTGTAGGTAACGGCAGAAGTACGAAAAGACTTTAGGGGCGGCGGCGGATTTTCCCGCCGGCGGACCGGCAGGCGGCCTCAGACCGGCACCTTGCGCATGATCCGCACTAGTTTCTCCCCGTAGGCGGGATCGGTGGCGTAGCCGGCCCGCTGCAGGCCGCGCGCGGCCTCGTCGGCGCTGCCCGCGGCCAGCACCTCGGCATAGCGCGGGTTGTTGCTCAGCAGGCGGCCGTAGTCGGCGAACGCTTCGTCGTAGGAGCCGTAGGCGCGGAAGCGCGCGCGCACCTTCTGCGGCTGGCCGTCGACGTATTCGGTGGTGGTGATCTCCGCGACCGGCCCCTTCCAGCCGGCGCCGGCCTTGACGCCGAACACGTTGAAGGTGGTGCTGCCGTCCGGGTGGGCGATCTCGCGCCGGCCCCAGCCGGATTCGAGCGCGGCCTGGCCGAGGATCAGCTTGGCGGGCACGCCGGTGGCGCGCGCGGCCGACATCGCCGGCCCCGCCATGCGCGAGACGAAGGCGCTGATGTGGGCCGGCGTGTCTTCCGGCAGCGCCGCGCCGTTGCCCTGCCAGGCGCCGGCGTCCTGGGCCTGGCCCTGGTACTGGCGCAGGCCGGCGGTGGGGTTCCAGTTCGCGCCGGGCACCACGCTGCCCAGGCGCGGCGTATTTCCGTCGCCGCCGCCGTCGCCGTTGCGCATGTCGAGCGCGCCGGCCAGGCCGGGCGCGGCGTCGTCCATGCCGGACTGCATCAGGGCCTGCTTCGCGGCCGAGGCCCCAGCGGTGCCGGCCAGCTCCGGCGGCACGGCGGCGCCGCTGGCGCGCGCGAGCTGGCGCACCATGACGTCGGCCAGGCCGATGCCGCGCGTGGACATCTGCTGCGAGAGCTGCTGGTCCATCATCGACATGTAGAGCTTGGTCTGCTCGTTGTCGAACAGGCCGTCCTGCGGCGTGGCGTCGCGCATGCTCTTGAGCACCATCTGCGTAAACACCGCCTCGAACTGGCGCGCCGCGGTGCGCAGCGTCTCGGGGGTGGCGCCGGTGCGGGCGCTTTGCTTGAGGCCTTCGAAGCCCTGGGTGTCCAGGGCGAAGCGCTGCGAGAGTTCGGCCTGCGCGGCCATGCGGCTGGCGGACATGTCAGATGATCTCGAGGTCGGCGCGCAGCGCGCCGGCGGCGCGCATGGCTTCCAGGATGGTCTGCAGGTCGGCCGGCGTGGCGCCCAGCGCGTTGAGGCCCTTGACCACCGCGGACAGCGAGGCGCCGGCCCGCACCATCTGCAGCGAACCGCCCTGCTGCTTCATGTCGATCTGCGAGACCGGCGCGACCACGGTCTGGCCGCCGCTGAACGGCGCCGGCTGGCTGATCACCGGCTGGGTGTTGATCACCACCGAGAGATTGCCGTGCGCGACGGCGCAGTCGTCCACGGTGACGGCCTGATTCATCACGATCGAGCCGGTGCGGGCGTTGAGGATGACCTTGGCCGCGGCCTTGGCGCGCGTGACCTCGATGTTCTCGATGCGGGCCATGAAGCCCACCCGCGCCGACGGCGCCTGCGGCGTGCGCACCTGCACCACGCGCCCGTCCAGCGCGCTGGCCACGCCGCCGCCCATGTTGCGGTTGATGGCGTCGACCACGCGCTCGGCGGTGCCGTAGTCGGTCTCGCGCAGCTCCAGGTTGAGCAGGCCGCCTTCGGGCTGGAAGGCCGGCACGGCGCGCTCGACGATGCCGCCGTTGGCGATGCGGCCCACCGCGAGCTGGTTGACCTGCACCCGGCTGCCGTTGGCCGACGCGCCCGCGCCGCCCACCAGCATGTTGCCCTGGGCGATGGCGTAGACTTGGCCGTCGGCGCCCTTGAGGGGCGTCATCAGCAGCGTGCCGCCGCGCAGGCTCTTGGCGTTGCCCATCGACGACACCACCACGTCGAGCTGGGTGCCGGGCTGCGCGAACGGCGGCAGCGTGGCGGTCACCATCACCGCGGCCACGTTCTTGAGCTGCATGTTCTTGCCGGCCGGCAGCGTGATGCCGAGCTGCGAGAGCATGTTGGTCAGGCTCTGCGTGGTGAACGGCGTCTGCGTGGTCTGGTCGCCGGTGTTGTCCAGGCCGACCACCAGGCCGTAGCCCACCAGCGGGTTGTCCCGCACGCCCTGGAAGGTGGCGAGGTTCTTGAGCCGCTCCGCCTGTGCCGCGCCTGCCAGCAGGCCCAGCGTCAGCGCGAGGACAAGAGCGCGGACGAAGCGGCGGCGCAAGACGGGGAACGAAGACGGGAACATGATGCGGTCAGCCATCAGTACGGTGAGACGTTGAGGAAGAAACGCTGTAGCCAGCCCATGTTCTGCGTTTCGTCGATGTAGCCCTTGGCGGTGTACTCGATGCGCGCGTCCGCCACCTGGGTGGACGGCACCGCGTTGTCGCCGGTGATCGTGCGCGGATTGACCACGCCGGAGAAGCGGATGAACTCCGCGCCCTGATTGATGGCCATCTGCTTCTCGCCGGACACCACCAGGTTGCCGTTGGGCAGCACTTCCAGCACGGTCACGGTGATGGTGCCGTTGAAGGTGTTGGCGGCGGTGGCGCCGCCGCTGGCCTTCAGGCCGTTGGCGCCGCTCATGCTGGCGTTCTGGCTGCTGCTGAACAGGCCGCCGAGCGCCTTGGGCACGGCGTCGAACGTCAGCGCGCTGTTGGAGGTGCGCGTGGCGTTGGTGCCCGAGTTCTTGCTGGCGTTGACGTTCTCGCTGATCACGATGGTGAGGATGTCGCCCACGTTGCGCGGCCGGCGATCCTCGAACAACGGATTGCCCGCATACGAGCCCTGGAAGATCGATCCGCTCGACGGCCCCACCGAGCGCGGTTCGGCGCGCGCGGTGGTGGGAAGCTGGACCAGCGGCTCGCGCGGCATCATCGCGCAGCCGGTCGCGAGGCAGCACAGGGCGAGCGCGCCCAGGCGGATCAGCGAGGCCATCATGTTCATCCGAGCTGGGTAAGGCGCTGCAGCATCTGGTCGGAGGTCTGCACCGCCTTGCTGTTGATCTCGTAGGCGCGCTGGGTCTGGATCATGCTGACCAGTTCCTCGACCACGTTCACGTTGGACGCTTCCACGTAGTTCTGCTGCAGCGTGCCGGCGCCGTTCAGGCCGGGCACGGTGGCATTGGGCGCGCCCGAGGCGTCGGTCTGCACGTACAGGTTCTCGCCCAGGCTTTCGAGGCCGGCCGGGTTGGGGAAGGTCGCGAGCTGGATCTGGCCGACCTGCACATTGGCGCTCGAGCCCGGCTGCGTGACCGAGACGGTGCCGTCGCGCCCCACGGTCAGCGAGGTGTAGTTGGGCGGCAGCGTGATGGCGGGCTGGATGACGAAGCCGCTGGAGGTCACGAGCTGGCCGTTCTGGTCGGTCTGGAACGAGCCGTCGCGCGTGTAGGCGGTGGTGCCGTCGGGCATCGTGACCTGGAAGAAGCCCTGGCCGATGATGGCCACGTCCTTGCTGTTGCCGGTCTGCTGCGGATTGCCCTGGGTGTGGATGCGCTCGGTGGCCACGGGGCGCACGCCGGTGCCCAGCTGCAGGCCCGAGGGCAGGTTGGTCTGGTCCGACGACAGCGCGCCCGGCTGGCGCACGGTCTGGTACATCAGTTCCTCGAACACCGCGCGGCTGCGCTTGAAGCCGTTGGTCGACACGTTGGCCAGGTTGTTCGAGATCACGTCCATCTGCGTCTGCTGCGCATCGAGGCCGGTCTTGGCAATCCAGAGTGAGCGGATCATGTTTGTCCTTGCATGGCCGCCGCTGGGCGCGGCGGCGCGTCAGATCGTGAAATCAGTTGGTCGAGAGCAGCTGGTTGGCGCGCTGGTCGTTGGTGTCCGCGCCCTGGATCATCTTCATCTGCATCTCGAAGCGGCGCGCGTTGGCGATCATGTCGACCATCGCTTCCACCGGGTTGACGTTGCTGCCTTCCAGCGCGCCGGTCAGCACGCGCACGTTGCCGTCCTGCTGCAGCGGCTGCGCGCCGGGGCGCAGGCGGAACAGGCCGTCGTCGCCGCGCGCGATCGAGTCCGGCGGCGGATTGACCAGCCGCAGCCGGCCGATCTGCGCCAGGCCCTGGGCGGTGTCGCCGGGGCCGCGCACGGTGATGGTGCCGTCGCTGCCGATCGTGACCTCGGCCGAGGGCGGCACCGCGATCGGGCCGCCGTCGCCCATCACCGGCAGGCCGGTGCTGGTCTGCAGCTGGCCGTCGGGCGACACCTGCAGCGAGCCCGCGCGGGTGTAGGCCTCGCTGCCGTCCGGCGCCTGCACGGTCAGCCAGCCGTTGCCCTGCAGCGCCACGTCCAGCGGACGCTCGGTGTAGGTCAGCGGGCCGGCCTTCATGTCGGCGCCCGGCGTCGAGGCCAGCGTGAACGCGCGGGTCGGCGAGGCGTTGCTCACCACCGGCACCGCGCGGAACATGTTGACCTGCGCGCGGAAGCCCGGCGTCGAGGCGTTGGCCAGGTTGTTGGACACCGCGGCCTGCTGGTCGAGCGTCTGCTTGGCCCCCGACAGGGCGGTGTAGATCATGCGGTCCATGGCGTTTCCTCAGCGCCGGCCTGCGCGGCCGGCGACATGCTCTGCTGCTCGGTTACAGGTTCACCAGGGTCTGCATGACCGTGTCCTGCGCCTTGATGGTCTGCGCGTTGGCCTGGTAGTTGCGCTGCGCCACGATCAGGTTCACGAGCTGGCCCGACAGGTCCACGTTGGAGTCTTCCACCGCGTTGGACTTGAGCGTGCCCGAGGCGCCGCCGGCGGCGGCGACCACGGCCGGGCCCGACGAGCCGGTTTCCGACCACACGTTGTTGCCTTCCGGCTTGAGGCCCTGCGTGTTGGCGAAGTTGGCCAGCACGACCTGGCCCAGGGCCTGGGTCTTCTGGTTCGAGTAGCTGCCGAGGATGGTGCCGTCCGGCTGCACGGCGAAGCCCAGCAGGCTGCCCGCGGCGTAGCCGTCCTGCACCGGCGGCTTGGTGTCGTTGTCGCCGGCGAACTGCGTGGTGCCGGTCAGGTTCATCGCCACCGTCATCGCGGCGGCGCCGTTGGAGGCGGGCAGCGCGATGTTGGTGGTGGCGCCGGCCGCCGGCACCACCAGGTTGCCGTTCGGGCCGAACTGCAGCGTGCTCGTGCTGACGATGTTGCCCGCCGCGTCGGTCAGGTTCATGGTCCAGTCGGTGCCGCCGGCATTCGGCGCGGGCAGCGCGCCTGCGCCCGGGGTGCCGGTCGAGAAGTAGGCGGTCAGCTGGCGGGCGTTGCCCAGCGAGTCATAGACCGTCACGCCGGTGCTGTAGTTGAACATGTCGCTGGTCGGCAGCGCCGCCGGCACCGGGGGCGGTCCCGGCAGCGGGCCGGTGCTGGCGAACGGCGTGACGGGAACCTTGCTGCCGGAGTCGAGGTTGAACGACATGGCCAGCGACGTGGTCGCGCGGGCGGCCATCGTGGTGTTCGGGATCACCAGCGGCTGCGGCTGCACCGCGCCGCCGCCGGTCGTGCCGGCCGGGTAGCCGGTCAGCGCCAGGCCTTGCGCGTTGGTGATGCTGCCGTCCGGCTGGCGCTGGAACTGGCCGTTGCGCGAGTAGAACACCGACCCCGTGGAGTCGGTCATGCGAAAGAAGCCGTTGCCGTTGGTGATGGCCACGTCGAGCGCGCTGCCGCTAGATTCGATATTGCCCTGGTTGAACGACTGCACCACCGAATTCACCGTCACGCCCAGGCCGATCTTGGTGCCGGCGTACACGTCGGCGAACTGCGCGGTCGACTGCTTGTAGCCGACCGTGTTGGCGTTGGCGATGTTGTTGCCGATGACGTCCAGGTTGGATGCGGCGGCGTTGATGCCGCTTACCCCTTGACCGAAACCCATGATGTTCCCCTAATGAACTGGTTAGCTGACGAATCGCAGATAAATCAAAGAATGCGGCGCACGTCGTCGACCGACGCCGTGCGGCCATTGCCGATGTCCACCAGCACGCCGGTGGAGTCACCGCTGATGCTGCCCACCTTGCCGTAGACCAGCGCGACCGGCGAGACGTCCTTGCCATCGGCGGTGGCCGCGACCTTGAAGGTGTAGTCGCCGTCCGGCACCGCCACGCCGGCATCGTTCTTGCCGTCCCAGGTGATGTCGTGCACGCCCGCGACCTGGCCCTTCATGTCGATGGTGCGCACGATGTTGCCGTCCTTGTCGAGCACGTTGACCGTGACCGCGTCGGCCGTGGCCGGCAGGTCCACGCCGATCTGCGTCGGCACGCCGCCCGCCACCGTGGCGGTGTTGCCCGGCACCATCACCGTGTGGCCGATCAGCGACGCCGAATCCATCGCGCGGCTGGCCGCGACCTGCGACAGCAGCGCCTGCAGCGTATTGTTCATGGTCTGCATGCCGCTCACCTGGCTGATCTGCGCGAGCTGCGAGGTGAGCTGCGAGTTGTCCATCGGGTTGAGCGGGTCCTGATTGTTCATCTGCGTGACCAGCATGGTCAGGAAGTTGTTCTGCAGGTCGGCGGCGCTGGCGCTGCTGCCTTGCAGGGCGTTGTTGATGCCCTGGGTGCTGGTGTCGACGGTGGTAGTCATTGCGGGTCCTGGTTTCTGGGCGTCACTGACCGAGGGTCAGCGTCTTGAGCATCATGGTCTTGGCGGTGTTCAGCACTTCGACGTTGGCCTGGTAGGAACGCGAGGCCGAGATCATGTTGACCATCTCCTCCACCGGGTTGACGTTGGGCATCGTGACGTAGCCGTCGGCATTGGCCAGCGGGTGCGTCGGGTTGTGAACCATGCGCGGCGGCGACGGGTCCTCCATCACGCCCTCGACCTGCACGCCGCCCACGTCGCTCTGGCCCGGGGTCGGCGCCAGGCCGAAGATGACCTGCTTGGCGCGGTAGGGCTGGCCGTTGGGGCTGACCGCGCTGTCCGCGTTGGCCAGGTTGGAGGCGGTCACGTTCATGCGCTGCGACTGCGCGGCCATCGCCGAGCCGGCGACGTCGAAGATGTTCATTGCTGGCATGGCGTGCTCACTGCTGGATGGCCGACAGCATGGTCTTGATCTTGGCGCTCATCACGGTGAGGCCGGACTCGAAGTGCACGGCGTTGTCGGCGAAGGCCACGCGCTCGGTGTCCATTTCGACGGTATTGCCGTCGATGCTCGACTGCAGCGGGATGCGGTACTGGAGGTCCATGTCGTCGGCCACCGGCGCCTGGCCGGGCAGGTGCCGCGCCGAGGTGGTGGACAGCGACACGCCCTCGGCGCGCTTGCCGCGCTCGACGGTCTGCGCCAGCGTGCTGGAAAAGTCGAAGTCGCGCGCCTTGTAGCCGGGCGTGTCGGCATGCGCGATATTGGAGGCAATCACCGATTGCCGCTGGGTCCGCAAGCTCAGCGCTTCCTGCTGGAAGCGCAGCGCCGCATCGAGTCTGTCAATCATGTCTGTGTCTCGCTGGAGGGAGAGAGCGACGAAGGTCGACCTTCTTCAGGTGTGCCATCTTAGGTTCGGCCCTGTCATCCCAATCGCGCGAATAGGGCAAAAAAACCCGCGTATTTCGCCACGAGCCCGAAGGCGCGGCTGCCTACAATGGGTCCTGTTCCGCGGCCCGGCCCGCGCGCCCGCCGCGCGCCGCCGGCCCGCAGCCTTGCCGGATGTACACATGAATCCTCGCTTTTGCGTCACTTTGTGCGCCACTTTGTGCGCCACTTTCCGCGCCGCCCTGCGCACCGCCACGCGCGCGCTGCCCTGCGCGCTGGCCGCCGCCGGCGCGCTGTGCGGCGGCGCGCTGGCGGCGCCGCCCTCGCCTTTCACCGAGGATCCGGTGCGCGCCGCCGTGGAACAGTTCCTCGAGCGCCAGACCGCCGGCCTGCCCGGCAAGGCCAGCATCCAGGTGGTGCCGCCGTCGGGCGGCCGCGCGCCGGACTGCCCGCTGCCCGAGCCCTTCCTGCCGCCGGGCGCGTCGCCCTGGGGCCGCATCTCGGTCGGCGTGCGCTGCGGCGGCGAGCGGCCCTGGACCCGCTACGTGCAGGCGCGCGTCTCGGTGGTGGCCGACTATTACGTGGCGGCCCGCAACCTCACGCCCGGCGAGCCGCTGGACCCGTCCGACCTGGAACTGCGCCAGGGCGACCTGTCCGGCCTGCCGCGCGCGGTGGTCACCGACCTCGCCCAGGTGGCGGGCGCGGTGGTCGCCAACCGCGTCGCGGCGGGCTCGCCGATGCGCATGGACCTGCTGAAGAAGGCCATTGCCGTGCGGCAGGGCCAGAACGTGACGGTGGTGGTGGAAGGCGAGTCGTTCCAGCTCAGCAGCGAAGGCAAGGTGATGGCCGACGCCGCCGCCGGCAACAACGTGCAGGTCCGGCTCAAGAACGGCCAGGTGGTCAACGCGCTGGTGCGCAACGGCGATACGGTGGTGCTGCAACAATAGCGACAATAAGACAATAGGCCCGCGCGCCGGCCCGGCGCCGCCGCCGTGCATGAGACAATGGCGCGCCGCGCTGCGCACGAAGTGCAGCCGGCATCCCAAGCCCGTGCCCGGACGGCCACGATCCGCCCCGGGCGGCCCTAAAGTTCTGCCGCCGCCGTCCGATAAGCCAGAGGAACCCAGCAAGGAACCACCGTGAAGATCAATCAGACCACCTCCTCGAGGCCGGCCGACGCCAGCGACGGCACGCCGCGCAGCGTGGCGGGCGCCGCCGCAGGCCCCGCCGCCGCCCCGGAAACCGCCGGCGTGCGCGTCAGC
>NZ_AQPL01000229.1:0-6111 GCF_000395345.1 Cupriavidus sp. WS
CCGCCCCGGAAACCGCCGGCGTGCGCGTCAGCCCGCTGGCCGCGCAGGTGCGCGAGATCGGCGCGCGCCTGGTGGAAGACCACGACGACGATATCGATACCGCCAAGGTGGACGAAATCCGCCAGGCGATCGCCGAAGGACGCATCAAGATCGACCCCAGCAAGATCGCCGACGGTCTGCTGGCGTCGCTGCGCGAACTCAACGGCGGCGCCTGACGCGCCACACACCGCGGCGGCCAAGCCAACCCACGTAACATAGGCAAGCCATGAGCCAGTCCCTGATCCAGAACCTCGCCCGGGAAACCGAGCTGTCCAAGGAATTCGCCGCCGTGCTGGGCGAAGAGCGCGCCATGATCAAGGCGGGCGACTACCAGGCGCTGGTCGGCCTGCTGGAGCGCAAGGTCGAACTGGCCGGCCTGCTGCAGACGCAGACGCGCACGCGCGAGGCGCAGATGGGCGCGATGGGAATCCGGCTCGGCGCCGGCGGCCAGATCACCGGGCGCGACCTCTCCCCCGCCATCGAGACAGCCTGGCGCAACCTGCTGTTCGCCGCCCGCATGGCGCGCGACGCCAACACGCTCAACGCGGCCGTGGTGGACGCGCACCTGGAGTTCACCCAGGAAGCCATCCAGACGCTGCGCCAGCGCGGCGACACCGGCGGCACGCTGTACGGCAAGGACGGGCGCACCCAGCAAGGCCCGCAGGGCGTGAGCCTGGCGGCCGGCTGAGGCTGGTGGCGCGGGGGAATCGATAAGAAAACCCGCAACTCAGTTACCGAAACACCCTTGGCGAAGCGCGAACATGCGGTACGCCAACGGTGGTCACACCGGATTTCAGGTCTCCGGCGAACCGGTCAATGCGTCTAGAATGCCACTTTTTTGGGATTCCTCCGCACATGGCGGAGGAATTTGCGAACTGGCAGCCGACTGCGCCATCGTCAGACGCGGGGTGATACCGCCATTCCCAATGCCGCGGCCATCGGCGGAAACACCCGCCAACTGCAGCGTGCTGCCCCGCAGCTCGATCTTCACCGGGTCGGTCTTCTTCCACTGCTTTTTCGGCACGACCACCTTCCAGACCGCTTCTTTGTCCGCTCTGCGGAAGAACGCCACCACGCCGACATACCCGGCATCGGCGTGCATCGGCTCACTCAGGCTCACGCTCGCATCCGGGCGCAGGATGACGTCCCTGGTTGCCAGCAGATCGGGCTTGAGCGACTCGAGATCGTTGGCCTGCAGTTGCGCGTAGCTCAGTTGCTCGAAGGCCTGCGGCGTCTTCAGTTGGTAAACCCTCACCACCGTCGACAACGATTGTCCGGCGCCGTCAGCATTTAACGACAACCGGCTGGTGAGGTCGAGGTTCATGGTCTTGACCTGCGTCGTGAAGACCCACTTCGCCGCCTCCACCGTGCTGTCCTTGATCCCTTGCCCAACGCCGCAGCCAGCCACAACAAGGGTGGCAACCAGCAGTCCGGCTCTATTTTGAAGCTGTCGCCCCATCGTATTGATCCTCTTGGCGTATCAGGTTTTCGTGTTGCATTCGTCTTGCGCGCGGCCGGCACAGCTTTGCTGCCTGCTACGCTGCGCCAGCTCCGTTCCATGTCCCAAGTTGCACGCGCGTCATGCCCGGCATGGCGCCGTCGACGTCGTTGGCTTCCGCCACCGCCGGACACCGCAGTTGCGTGGTGTAACCCAGGCTCACCTGGTCCGAATTCAGGGCTGGCGCCGGCATCAGCGCGGGTCTTACCCGCATCTCCAGATGGGCATGCGCTGCGTAGCCGAGATAAAAGCGCAGCAGCGCCATCACCTCCCCATGCATACGCCTGCCCGGCATCAGCTCCAGCACCGATTCCCGTGTCTGCGGCGTGATCGCCACGCGCACGGTGTTCGCGCGATCGTAGAAGCCGCGTCCCAGCACGCAGTTCTCTCCGAGCGGCATCCGTTCGTCGGCGTCGAGGCGCACCCACACGGGGTAGAACTCCTCGACCGCAATCCGTGCGTCCGGCACGGCGTGTTGCAATACGCCGGCCAGGCCTTCGGCCGTGCGCGTGCGCTGGCTGGCCAGCCCCAGCATCGACAGCAGTTTCTGCGTGCCAACGGTGTCCTCGATCCGGACCTGGCCGGCTTCCATCTCGCCGAAACCCAGCCCGAGCAGGCTCAACAGATAGCGCGACACGTCGTCCTGGCCGCCCGGACGGAAACCCACCGGATAGCGATACTTGCGTGCGACGCGGTAGAACTGCGTGACAATCCGGTGGTGGAACAGATCGAGAAAGGCTGCGAGCGGCTCGGCCCCGTCGCGACACTGCGCAATTTCGTCCACGAAGTAGGACGGCATGCGCGCATCGACGCCATAGAGGCCAAGGAAGGTCGTGCGGACCACGGGCGGCCGATCGGGGTGGTCGCTGTCGTGCTCGATTGCCTGGATCTCCCGCCCCGGGAAACCCAGCCGCCCATGCGAGCGGAAACGCACAGGCTCGTTGGCCGGGGAATCGGTCGTACCCAGCGGCGGGTGCCGCGGCGCGGACAGCTCGATCAGTTCGCAGAGCCGGAAGACATTCATCCGTGGCGCATTGGCGAGCAGCGCCGGCAGCAAGGCGCCGGCCGGGGAGGACGTCGCAACCTGGTCTGTCATGCTCAAAACGGAGCCCCCTCCCCTTTGCTGTCTGGCCACGCCAGACGCTTGCCGGTGGGCTGAGACACGATCACGAGCCGGGTATACAAGTTCACGGTCGCGTACAGCGACAGGAACCGGTTGAGCATTTCACCGAACAGTTCCACGTCTCCCTCGCCGGCAAAACGGGGGCTGTCCAGTGTCACCACGATCTCCACGCCACGCAGCAGGCCTCCCTTGACGAGCTTCTGGAGCGGACGGTGCCGCACGTCGGAAATGGCATCGATGCGCCGGCGGTTCAGTTCCCCGTCCGTCCAGTCGTACAGCGCCAGGCTGCCGCGCAAGACTTCGGCATCGAGCAGCGACAGGTAGTTCGGCGCCAGATGCGACAGCACCCGCCAGTGAAAGCGGTCGCCGGTGGGGGGATATACCGGCAGGGTCGGCGCAGTCAGGTTGCGCACCGTGCCGATATTGGTGAAGCCGCCACGCATGCGGGTGATGCCGGCCTCGCGCAAGCCCTTGCGCGGCAGCATGCCATTGGTGCCGGTCACCGATAGCGACAGGGTTTCCTGCGGCATGGTTTGCTGCTGTTCCCAAGCATGGCCACCAAGGACGACCCAGGTGTCGAACCTGCCCGAGGGACCGCGACGCACGCGGGTGTGGAAGTAGCGCTCCGGCATCTCGTGGCGCAGCATGCCGCCCCGGTGGCGGAACGCCGCAAACGGCGCGTACTCGAAGCGCTGGCCGCTGCCGGCTTCGAATCCGCGTACGGTATCGACGGAATATGCCTCGACATGCTGCCCATGCTGCTCCATCGCCCGCACCCGGTACTCGGTCTCGAAGTGAGTGACGGAGATCGGGTTGGCTTCGAGCTCGAACAGATTGATGATGGGCGTGCAGAAGAGCCGCACGTTCTCGGCCGAGAAGCGCATGTCGTCCGGAAACGGCTTGTGGAGTACCACCTCCACGTCAAAATGCTCCGCATCTTGCGGGATGGCGTCCATGTCCAGCCCCACCAGGTCCACGAACATGAATTTCTCGGGGAAAGTGAAGTATTCCAGCAGCAACTGGTAGCCGCCAAAGGCGTTGTCAGGCTTGGGCCAGAGGCGCTCCTCGGCCGCAAATCCCGCCGGTTCCAGGCGCAGGCCCGCCATCGGCTGGGGGGCACCGGGCCGGTCGGCCGGGTAGCCCGGGACCCGTACCTGCACGGCCAGCGGCTCGGCGGTGAGCGCGGCATAGAGCGCCAGCGCCAATGGCCGGTCGGCATGGAGGTAGAGCCGCAGGCGCGGCACCGCCAGTTGCTCGCGGCGCCCCTGCATCTGGAGTGCGAGCCGCATCCGGATCACCGAGCGGCCATCCTCGCGCGCGTGAGCACTGGCTTCAGTGAGCCGCAGTGGGTACAAATCGACCGGTTGCGTGGTCCGATAGATGCACTCGACGCTGTCGCCGCCGTTGGCGGCCTGGGTACTCAGCGCAATCGGGTCGGACGTGACTTCCAGCCCGGCCGGCAACGTCTCGTGGCGTTGCAACGCGCCGGCGGTCGGGGTCAGTTCGAGGATCGACAGCGAGGGAATCATGCGCAGGTAATGCGGCCATAGCATGCTGACCAGTCCCTCGGTCAGTTCCGGCAATTCGTCGTCGAGCTTATGGCGCAGCCGCCCCATCAGGAAGGCGAAGCCCTCGAACAGCCGTTCAACGTGGGGATCGCGCTCGCCGATGCGGTCGATGTTGAGCATCCGCGCGCGGTCCGGAAATGCCTGGGCGAACTCCTTCCCGGCCTCGCGCAAGTAGCGCATCTCCGCCTCGTAGTAGCGCAGGATCTCGTTGTCTTGGGTGGGATGGTTCATGAAATAGGTAATTGGTTCTGCAGCTAGGCGAGGGCCACCGCGCGGGCCGGGTCGATGGCGGTCAGGTCGCCCACCAGTGCGTCGATGCGCTGCGTCAGCGTGGACTTGTCCGCGTCCTTGCGGGTCAGGCGGGCTTTGAGCAGCCGCAGCAGTTGCTGCTTGGCTTCGAATGCGAGCGACGGCTCCCAGGCGGACAGTTGGAAGCGCTGGGCAGCCAGATCGAGAGCGGACAGCAGGTGCAAGGCTGTGTCCGGCCGGCCAGCCCGTTCGGCCACGCGCGCCATGACCAGTTGCCGGACGAAGCGATCCCGTTCGCCATCGGGCACTGGCAGGCCCTGCAGCCAGGCGAAGGCGGCATCGAGGCTCTGCTGGGCGGCGAGGTCGGCCGCCTGGGCTTCCGTCTCCGCCCAGTCGGTGCTGGCGGATGCGACCGATACCGGTGCCACCGCTTCGCCGCGCTCCACATCGCGCACGGTGGCATGGCGCGCGATCCACTCAAGCGTGGCGTCGTCCGCGAACGGCGTGCCATCCGTAAAGGCCAGCCGATCGAGGCCGGGCAGGCGCTCGAGCATCAGCGCGCAATCGGTCGCCAGCAGGTCGCGCACGCGGGCATACTCGCCGCCCGCCTGGTCCTGGGCGGTGAAGGCGTAGTACTGCAAGTCCAGCCAGAAGTGGTTCGCCCCTTCGGCGAAAGCCTGTTCGACGCGGTCGAGCAGTTCCGGCCACTGCTTTTGCAGCAGCAGGCGCCTGAGCTGGGCCCGCAGTTCGGCGCGCGGCGCCAACAGGCGGGTCTTGCCGCTCGCCTCATGCGGCGGCACGTCGGTCAGCGTATCCCAGCGCACGCAGCGCATCAGGCGATACGCCGCGAGATAGCCCTGGGGCTGCTCGCGCAGGAAGAGCGCCATCTGGCGCGTCCGGTCGAGCAGGTCGCGCGTGGAGGCCACCTCGCCGGCGGCAGGCGGGAAGGTCGACGAGGTGGGGGATGGTCTTGATAGCTCACCGATGCCGGTACTCTCGGCGGCCAGTGGAGACTCGACGCGCTCTTCGAAGCGGCGGAATAGCCCGTCGAGCGCAGGGCGCGCCGACTCCGGCCACTGCGCGGTGCGCTCCAGGATCAGGGCCAGCGCGGAGAGCGTCCGCTCCAGGGGCGCGCCGGTCAAGCCCTGCACCCGGTCGAGGCGGTCGGTAAACGTGGCGCCAGCCAGCCATTCGAGCGCGGCCTTGCGGCTCTCGGCGCGGGTGGGCAGCATCTCGGCGCCAAAACGGTCGATCAGCGCCGACAGCAGTTCGAAGCCACAGGCTACCCCTTCCGCACCTTCGCGCCGCATACATCCGTAAGCATAGTATGCCGCCAGGCGCACATCCTTGGCGACATACTTGAGCAATTCGCCTGCGGATTCCATGATCAGCGCGTCGTCGATATCGGACAACTTGGCGACTTCCTCCTTGATAGCGAGGAAGCCGTCGTCGTAGCCGGGATCGTCGCCAACCGGGGCATCGGGGCGAATTGGTTGCAGCCACGGCTCCCAGCGGGCCTGGGCCGAGCGGGCAAGCGCGGCGGGCGCGCGGGCGCCAAACAGTGCGTTGAGGAGGTTGCTGAACATGATTTCCTTCTCAATTAGCGCGAACTGCGCGGGGCCGAGGTGGCACGC
>NZ_AQPL01000230.1:0-25884 GCF_000395345.1 Cupriavidus sp. WS
CGCGCCGCCGAGCCGCGCCTGCGCGCGGTGTTCAACCTCACCGGCACCGTGCTGCATACCAACCTCGGCCGCGCCCTGCTGCCCGACAGCGCGGTGCAGGCGGTGGCGCGCGCGCTGACCGCGCCGGCCAACCTGGAATTCGACCTCGCCAGCGGCGCGCGCGGCGACCGCGACGACCTCGTCGAGGACCTGCTGTGCGAGCTCACCGGCGCCGAGGCCGCGACCGTGGTCAACAACAACGCTGCGGCCGTGCTGCTGATGCTCAACGCGCTGGCGCAGCGGCGCGAGGTGGTGGTCTCGCGCGGCGAGCTGGTCGAGATCGGCGGCGCCTTCCGCATCCCCGACATCATGCAGCGCGCCGGCGCGCGGCTGGTCGAGGTGGGCACCACCAACCGCACCCATCCGCACGACTACGCCGACGCCATCGGCCCGCGCACCGCGCTGCTGATGAAGGTCCATTGCAGCAATTACCAGGTGACCGGCTTCACGCGCAGCGTGGAGGTGGCCGAGGTGGCGGCGCTGGCCGCGCCGCACGGCCTGCCGGTGGTGGTGGACCTCGGCAGCGGCACGCTGGTGGACCTCACGCGCTGGGGCCTGCCGCCCGAGACCACGGTGCGCGAGACCATCGAGGCCGGCGCCAGCCTCGTGACCTTCAGCGGCGACAAGCTGCTCGGCGGGCCGCAGGCCGGGCTGATCGTCGGGCGCGCCGAGCTGATCCGCAAGATCAAGAAGAACCCGCTCAAGCGCGCGCTGCGCGTGGGCAAGCTGACGCTGGCCGCGCTCGAGCCCGTGCTGCGGCTCTACCGCGCGCCCGAGCTGCTGGCCGACAGCCTGCCCACGCTGCGCCTGCTCACGCGCGCGGCGCCGGACCTGCACGCGCAGGCGCTGCGCCTGCGCCCGCTGCTGCAGCCGGCGCTCGGCGACGCCTACCTCGTCGCGGACGCGCCGATGTTCAGCCAGGTCGGCAGCGGCGCGCAGCCGGGCAGCCAGTTGCCGAGCCACGGCCTGGCCATCACGGCGGCAGGCGGGCGCCGCGCCGGCGCCGGGCGCCAGCTGCAGCGGCTCGAAGCGGCGCTGCGCGCGCTGCCCCGCCCCGTCATCGGCCGCGTCGCCGACCAGACCCTGTGGCTGGACCTGCGCTGCCTGGAACAGGCCGACGAGGCCGCCTTCTGCGCCCAGTGGCAGGCGCTGCGCCCATGATCGTCGGCACCGCCGGGCACATCGACCACGGCAAGACCACCCTGGTGCATGCGCTGACCGGCGTCGACACCGACCGCCTCAAGGAAGAGAAGGCGCGCGGCATCTCCATCGCGCTCGGTTATGCCTACACGCCGCTGCCCAACGGCGACGTGCTCGGTTATGTCGACGTGCCCGGCCACGAGCGCCTGATCCACACGATGGCCGCCGGCGCCAGCGGCATCGACCTGGCGCTGCTGGTGGTCGCCGCCGACGACGGCGTGATGCCGCAGACGCGCGAGCACGTGGCCATCGTCGAGCGGCTCGGCATCGCGCGCGCCGCGGTGGCGCTGACCAAGGCCGACCGCGCCGGCGCCGCGCGCCTCGACGCGGTGCGCGGCGAGATCGCGGCGCTGCTGGCCGGCACGCCGTTCGCCGGCGCGCCGGTGTTCGCGCTCGACGCCACGCGCGCCGGCGACGCCGGCGTGGCCGCGCTGCGCGCCTGGCTGCACGAAGCCGCGCAGCAGGTGCCGCCGCGCGGCGCGGACGGCCTGTTCCGGCTGGCGGTAGACCGCGTGTTCACGCTGCCCGGCCACGGCACGGTCGTCACCGGCACGGTCCTCGGCGGCCAGGTCCGCGTTGGCGACACCATGCAGGTCGCGCCGTCCGGCAAGCCGGTGCGCGTGCGCAGCATCCACGCGCAGCAGCGCCCCGCCGACACCGGCCGCGCCGGGCAGCGCTGCGCGCTCAACCTGGCCGGCATCGACAAGGACGCGGTCAACCGCGGCGACTGGATAGCCGATCCTGCGCTGGTCGCGCCCTCGGTCCGCATCGACGTCTCGCTCGCCCTGCTGCCGCAGGCGGACCTGCGGCTGGCGCACTGGACGCCGCTGCACGTCCACCTCGGCACCACGCACCAGCTGGCCAATGCCGTGCTGCTCGACACCGAAGCGCTGGAACCGGGCGGCACCGCGCTGGCCCAGCTGGTGTTCGCCGCGCCGGTCTGCGCGCTGCCCGGCGACCGCTTCATCGTGCGCAACGCGCAGGCCAGCCAGACCGTGGGCGGCGGCACCGTGCTCGACCCGTTCGCGCCCGAGCGACGGCGCCGCACCGCGCGGCGCCTGGCGTGGCTGCGGGCGCTGCGGGAAATGACCGAAGGCGCCGGGCTGGCGCCGCTGCTGGCGCAGGCCACCCACGGCATCGCCACCGCGCGCCTGGCCTGCCTGACCGGCAGCGGCCCGGCCGGCTGGCGGCTGCCGGCCGACGCGCTGACCGTGCCCGCGGCGGGACATGCCGATGCCTGCGTCATCCTCGCCGCGCACTGGCAGGCGCTGCAGCGCACCGTGCTCGACACGCTGGCCGCGTTCCACGCGCGCCTGCCCGACGAACCCGGCCTCGACGCCGGCGCCCTGCGCCGCGCGGCCCTCGCCGGCGCGCCGGCGCTGCCGGACGCGGCCTGGGGCGCGCTGCTCGACACGCTGGTCGGACAAGGCGCCCTGCGCCGCAACGGCGCATGGCTGCAACTACCGTCGCACGCCGTCACGCTGTCGGACGAAGACCTCGCGCTGGCGCAGCGCATCGCGCCGATGCTGGCGGCCGGCGGCTACGACCCGCCCTGGGTGCGCGAACTCGCCGCGGCCCGCAACGTGCCGGAAGACAGGATGCGCCAGCTATTGCGCCGGATGGCGCGCCAGGGCACGCTGCACCAGATCGTGCCCGACCTGTTCTACGACGACGGCCGCGTGCGCGAACTGGCCGCGCTGGTCGCCACGCTGATCGCGCAACATGGCAGCGCCGACGCGGTGCGCTTTCGCGACGCCACCGCGCTGGGCCGCAAGCGCGCCATCCAGATTCTGGAGTTCTTCGACCGCGTCGGCTACACTCGGCGCGTCGGCAACGGCCGCGTGCTGCGGCCCGGCAATGCGTGGCAGGCCGGTGCCGGCCGCGTGTAGTCCGTGCAGTCCTGTAGCACCCGCAAGTCCATGTAGTCCGCGAAGGAAGGCATGCGTATCCGGTGATGCGGCCGGGCTTCAAACCCGGTTGGGGGCGTCAGCCGTTCCCAGGTAGGTTCGACTCCTGCTGCTTTCCGCCACGAGGTTTTCCGGTTTCTTGCCGGGCACGACAACAGGCAAGGATTTGCACAGGGCGTGCTTTCTTGCCTTTCCCGCGGGTTTTCGAGGTTGAATGGCGCCCGGCCGGCGAAATGATGCCCGGCCTCCGGCCGGAGATCGTCCGCCACGCGCCACGCCTCGCCCTCCTGATCGTCAGCGAATACCCGCCCCGGCGCGGGGACGAGGCCCCGATCCGATTACTGTATATCCATACAGTAAACTCAACTATACGCACTCGGCCCAGGATGGCTCATACACTGTATATTCGTACAGTACCCAAACCGCTGCATTACCTGATTACCGCAGCCACCATCCGGAGAGTCGCCGTCATGTCCGATACCCGCGCCATCAAGTACATCGTCGTGCCATACCGTCAGGGCAAGGGCGACTCGCTCCAGCCCGGCGAGATCCGCCAGGCCTCCAGCGAGGTCGGCGCCATCCGCATCGCCAGCGCAATGGCGTCCAGCTTCGCCGGCGTCGCCGCCTACGAAGTGCTGGTGGACGAGGAAACGGGCGAGATGGGGTCGCCGCGCATCCTGGTGCAGGAGGGGAGCATTCCGGCGCTTGGCGAGTGAGGCAAGAGGGGGTATGCGGACGAGGGCGTAGCTGCAGAGCCCGCACCGCTTCGGGCAGATCAGGCGGGCAGCCTGAATCGTCTTCTGATCGGAATCTCAAGAGACCTCATTTGCGGCCTTTCGAGACGGCGAATGCGGTCCGACCTTTCGTGCTCGGAAGAAGGAACTGGTCATTCGCGGCAACTGTTGCCGGCGCCAGTCTCCGTTCTTCATTCGGTCACGACAAAGTGCACCATGATCCGCTCAATGTTGTCCGAAATTTGATACTTTTTTACGGACAGATGGCTTGCCAGTTGTCTGGAAAAAATATACAAATATCGGACAAGGAGCCCCACATGTCCGCCCTCAAGTCCAGAATCTCCGCATTGATCGATGCCGCCGCATGCAGCCAGGTTTGGGTGCCGTCCGATTTCGCCAATCTCGGAAACCGGGATGCGATCGACAAGGTATTGCAGCGCATGGTCGCGGCAGGAGAACTGCGGCGAATCGAACGAGGCCTCTACGACCGGCCCTCGATGAACCAGCTGACGAACAGTCCCACCACGCCGGACTATCGCGCCGTGATAGCGGCAATCGCGCGGCGGGACCAGTTGCGGATGCTGGTGGACGGCCTGACGGCGGCGAACGACCTGGGGCTGACCGATGCCGTTCCCGCCCGCGTCGTCGTCCATACGGATGCCCGGCGCCGTGGCGTGCGGCTAGGCAACCTGGATATCCAGTTCAAGCACACCGCGCCAAGCCGCCTGTACTGGGCAGGCCGCCCCGCCATGCGCGTGGTGCAGGCCCTTTACTGGCTGAAGGACATGCTGGCATCCGACCGCGCCCACATCCTCGGCCGGTTGCGGGATGTCCTCGCCGGCTCGGCGAACGGCGATGCGATCCGCGAGGATCTTGCGGGCGGGCTGTCGATGATGCCGGCCTGGATGCAGGACATCACGCGGGATCTGCTCCACGCGGACGCCCCGCCCGCGCACCGCAGGCCGACACCGGCGCCGGCCGCCGCCGCCGCGGACATGCCGGGGTAAAAGGTTGAACCAGGCCTACCGGCAAATCCTCGCGGCTTCCGATGCCGACCGGCGCGACCTGTTCCTGCGCACCGCCACGCGCCTGGGCACGGCCGTGCAGAACGTCGAGAAGGATTTCTGGGTGTGCTGGACCCTGGACGTACTGTTCAACCGGCTGCCCGACGGCGGGCCGCGATTGCTGTTCAAGGGCGGCACTTCCCTGTCCAAGGCATTCGGCCTGATTACCCGCTTTTCGGAAGACATCGACGTCACGGTCTTTCGCGACGATCTTGGCCAGCAGGCGAGCGCCGCCGAACTTGACGCGCTGAGCGGAAAGAAGCGTCGCGAGCGGCTCAACGCGATCAAGGAAGCCTGCCAGGCCTATGTCGCCGGCGCCCTGAGAACTCGGATAAGCGCGTGCGCTCTCGCGGCAATCGGCGAAGGGCGTTTCCTGCTCGAGCCGGACCCGGGCGATGCGGATCGCCAGAGCCTGCTTTTCTGGTACCCCGCCGTCACGCAGGAGGCGGGAGGCTACGTCCGCTCGGCCGTCAAGATCGAGTCGGGAGCCAAGTCGGCCCTCGATCCGCACGTCCCCGCCAGTGTCACGCCCTACGTTGCCGGCGACGTGCCGGGGCTGGACCTGGCCGTGCCGGACATCACCACCGTAGAAGCGAAACGCACGTTCTGGGACAAGATCATCATCGTGCACGGACTGCGGCAATGGCACGACCGCCGCGCCGAACTCCGGCATGGCGGCCAGCGGGTTTCCCGCCATTACTACGACCTGCACCAGCTTTTGCAGATTGCCACGGCGCAAGGCTGGACCGCCGATGGCCTGCTTGCCCTGGACTGCGCGCGACACGCAAGACCCTTCTTCGGCAGCGCGGACCTGGGACTCGACGCCGCGCGGCCCGGCGCGTTCACCCTGGTCCCGGCGGGAGCCATGCGCGATGCGCTGGCGAGGGACTACGCGGCGATGGCGGGCATGGTCTTTGGCAACGCGCCGGCATTCGATGCGGTGCTCGATGCCGCTGCCCGCCTGGAACAGGCCGTCAATGTCATCGGCCCGTAGCATCGGCTAGCCGGCCAGCCCGCCGACCGATGTTTCGCCCATCGGTCCTCCCGCACCCTCCCGCCGCTCCCAGCCCCCTGCCCGGCACTTTTTTGCTCCCCCCTTCCGCCCCGGCGGCCTACTATGCATTGGTCAGGCGAACCGCCGCGACTACCGCGACTGCCGCGCGCCGCCCAGGCCACCGAACCGGAGGAATGCAAATGGACCGTCGTTCTTTCCTGAAAGCGGGCGCCGCCGCGCCCGTGCTGGCGGGCGCGGCTGGGATTCCCGGGCTGGCCCGCGCCGGTGCGCCAGGCGCCGAGGCGTTGCCGGCCGCCGAGGGCTGGCGTGTCTATGAAGTCACCACGGAGGTGACGCTGCCGCCCGCGGCCGCGCCGGCCAGCGTGTGGGTGCCGATCACCGCCGGGCGGATCGGCGACTACCAGCGCACGCTGTCCACCACCTGGGCCGCGCCCGGCGCACGCGCGGAAGACACCCGCGCGCCCGGCTACGACGTGCGCATGCTGGCGCTGAACTGGCCCGCCGCCGCCGAAGGCCAGCCGCTGCATGCCACGCTGACCAACGTGGTGGCGCTGCGCGACCGCAAGGCGGATCTCGGCCAGCCGCCGTCGTCGCGCGGGCCGCGCGAATCGGCCGAGACCCTGCGCGAATACCTGCGGCCCACGCAACTGCTGCCGACCGACGGCATCGTCAAGGCCACCGCGCAGCAGATCACCGCCGGCGCGCCGGACGACATGACGCGCGCCCGCGCGCTCTACGAATGGGTGGTCGACCATACCTGCCGCGAGGCCAGCGTGCGCGGCTGCGGCGTGGGCGACGTGGCGGCCATGCTGCGCGCGGGCGGCATCATGGGCGGCAAGTGCGCGGACATCAACGCGCTGTTCGTGGCGCTGGCGCGCGCCTCGGGCATTCCGGCGCGCGATGCCTACGGCGTGCGCGTGGACAATTCCGCATACGGCTTCAAGGCGATGGGCAAGGCCGGCGACATCTCCAAGGCGCAGCACTGCCGCGCCGAGTTCTACAACGCCGGCTACGGCTGGGTGCCGGTGGACCCGGCCGACGTGCGCAAGGTGGCACTCGAAGAGGTGCCCGGCGGGCTGCCGATGACGCACTGGAAGGTACGCTCGGCGCGCGCGATGCTGTTCGGCGCCTGGGAGATGAACTGGGTGGCCTACAACCACGGCCACGACGTGGCGCTGCCGGGCAGCAAGGCGGCGCCGGTGCCGTTCCTGATGTACCCGAACGGCGAGACCGTCGCCGGCACGCTCGACAGCGTCGATCCCGCCGCGTTCGGCTACCGCATCGCCTCGCGCCGCATCGCATAGGGAGACCCATGACGGCAAACAACACGATGGCCGACCGGCCGGCCGCCGGCGCAATCAGGCTGACGGCCTTTTCCCACGGCGGCGGCTGCGGCTGCAAGATCGCGCCCGGCGTGCTCTCCGAGATCCTCAAGAACACGCGCGGCTTCCCGGCGCCGCCCGCGCTGATGGTCGGCATCGAGACCAGCGACGACGCCGCCGTCTACAGGCTCAACGACACCCAGGCGCTGGTCGCCACCACGGACTTCTTCATGCCGGTGGTGGACGACCCCTACGACTTCGGCCGCATCGCCGCGGCCAACGCCATCTCCGACGTCTACGCGATGGGCGGCACGCCGATCATGGCGCTGGCGCTGGTCGGCATGCCGGTGGACCAGCTGCCGCCGGAGGTCATCGGCACCATCCTGGCCGGCGGCGAGGCGGTCTGCGCGCAGGCGGGCATTCCCGTCGCGGGCGGCCACACCATCGACTCGGTCGAGCCGATCTACGGGCTGGTGGTGATGGGGCTGGTGCACCCCGACCACGTCAAGCGCAACAGCGCCGCGCGGCCCGGCGACGTGCTGATCCTCGGCAAGCCGCTCGGCGTGGGCATCATGTCGGCCGCCATCAAGAAGGACAAGCTGGACGCCGACGGCTACCGCGAGATGATCGCCAGCACCACGCGGCTCAACACGCCGGGCCGACGGCTGGCGGCCCTGGCGGGCGTGCACGCGCTCACCGACGTGACCGGCTTCGGCCTGCTCGGCCATCTGCTGGAAGTCTGCCGCGGCAGCGGCGTGGGCGCGCGGCTGGCGATGGACCGCATCCCGCTGCTGCCCGGCGTGGCGGCGCTGGCCGGCGCGGGCGTGGTCACTGGCGCGTCGGGGCGCAACTGGGCCAGCTACGGCGCCGAGGTGGCGCTGGCGGCAGGCATCACGCCGGCGCAGAAAGCCCTGCTGACCGATCCGCAGACCAGCGGCGGCCTGCTGGTGGCATGCGCGCCGGCGGCGGTGGACGACGTGCTCGCCGTGTTCCGCGACGAAGGCTTCGCGCATGCCGCCGTGATCGGCGAGACCACGGCGGGGCCGGCGCGCGTGACGGTGTGAGCGGCGGCGGCCGGGTGCTTCCTGGCCGCGCGCATCCCAACGTGTCCAAACGCATCCCGCGCGGGCCGCCCGCGACAACCGAACAAGCTATTGCCCCGCCCCGTTCTAAGCTAAGACGAAACCATCAGTTCGCGCGGCGTCGTGCCGTTCCTATACTTGGCGGCCACGCAACAGCCTGGGAACGGGACCATGAAACGATGGCACGCGGCCGCGCTGGCGGCTCTGGTGATGGCATTCGGCGCCGGCGCCGCGCAGGCACAAACGCAGGCACAAGCGCAAGCGCAGGAAAAAACGAAGATCAAGGTCGGCGTCTCGGTCGGCAATGCCGAGCAGACCTTCGAGGTGGTGCGCAAGGTCGCCGCGCGCGACGGCCTGGACATCCAGGTCATCACCTTCAGCGACTACCTGCAGCCCAACGAGGCGCTCGCCGCCGGCGACCTCGACGCCAACGCCTTCCAGCACAAGCCCTTCCTCGACAGCCAGATCAAGGCGCGCGGCTACAAGATCGTGCCGGTGGGCCTGACGCTGACCGCGCCGCTGGGCATCTACTCCAGGGCCTACAAGTCGGTCGCGCAACTACCGCAGGGCGCGCGCATCGGCATCCAGAACGATCCGTCCAACGGCAACCGCGCGCTGCTGCTGTTGCAGAAGGCCGGGCTCATCAAGCTCAAGCCCGGCGTGGGCGAGAACGGCGTCAACGCCACCCCGCTCGACGTGGTGGAGAACCCGAAGAAGCTCAGGCTGATCGAGCTCGACGCCGCGCAACTGCCGCGCGCGCTCGACGACCTCGCCGCCGCCTCGATCAACAACGACTATGCCTATCGCGCCGGCCTCTCGCTGCAGCGCGACACCATCGCGGTGGAAGACGCGCGCGGCCCCTACGCCAACCTGATCGCCACGCGCGCCGAGGACAAGGACAAGCCGTGGGTGAAGAAGCTGGTGAAGGCCTACCAGTCGGAGGAAGTGCGCCGGTTCATCGAGACCGAGTTCAAGGGCTCGCTGATCCCGGCCTTCTGAGCGGCGCCGGCGGCGCCCCGCGGGCGCCGGCCGATCCCGCCGATGTGTCCTATAGTACAAAGCCGGTCCCAAGCGGCGGTAGGCGGTACGAGGAGGCACATCATGGCAACCTGGAAGCCCGATCCCAGCTTTTACCCGTCGCCGCGGCTGGCGGCCAAGGCGCCGGCGGAATCGCTCGCCTACGTGGCGATGTTCGATCCCACGCGCAGCCAGCCCGACGGCATCGCCGTGGTGAACACGGACCCGGCCTCGCCGTCCTACGCCACCATCGTCGGCCGGGTGGCCATGCCGCACACCGGCGACGAGCTGCATCACTTCGGCTGGAACGCCTGTTCCTCCTGCCTGTGCCCGAACGCGCCGCATCCGCACATGGAGCGGCGCTACCTGGTGGTGCCGGGCCTGCGCTCCTCGCGCGTCTACATCCTCGACACCAAACCCGATCCGCTGCACCCCGTCATCGTCAAGGTGATCGAGCCCGGCGAGCTGGCCGAGCGCACCGGCTACACGCGCCCGCACACCGTGCACTGCGGTCCCGCCGGCATCTACATCACGGCGCTCGGCAACGGCGCGGGCAAGGGGCCGGCCGGCATCATGCTGCTGGACCAGGAAAGCTTCGAGCCGCTCGGCCAGTGGGAAGTGGAGCGCGGCCCGCAGCAGTTCGCCTATGACGGCTGGTGGCATCTCGGCTACGACACGCTGGTGACCAGCGAATGGGGCACGCCGGACATGTTCGAGGACGGCCTGGTGCCCGAGATCCTGCTCGGCTCGCGCTACGGCCGGCGCCTGCATTTCTGGGACCTCAACAAGCGCAGGCACCTGCAGGAGATCGACTTCGGCGAGGAGCACCAGTTGGTGTTCGAGCTGCGCCCCGCGCACGACCCGACCCGCGCCTACGGCTTCGTCAACTGCGTCATCAGCCTCAAGGACCTGTCCTCGTCGATCTGGACCTGGTACCGCGACGGCGACAGATGGGCCGTGCGCAAGATCATCGAGATCCCGGCCGAACCCGCCGACCCGGACCTGCTGCCGCCCATCCTCAAGGGCTTCAAGGCGGTGCCGCCGCTGGTGAGCGACATCGATCTGTCGATGGACGACCGCTTCCTCTACGTCTCGTGCTGGGGCACCGGCGACCTGCTGCAATACGACGTCTCCGACCCGTTCGCGCCGCAGCAGACCGGGCGCGTGCGCATCGGCGGCATCGTCTCGCGCGCCACGCACCCGGGCGCGGGCGGCGCCGCGCTCAACGGCGGCCCGCAGATGGTGGAGGTGAGCCGCGACGGCCGCCGCGTCTATTTCACCAACTCGCTGTACGGCGCGGTGGACGCGCAGTTCTACCCGGAAGGCATCGACGGCTGGATGGTCAAGCTCGACGCCGCGCCCGAGGGCGGCATCGCCTTCGACCCGCGCTTCTTCCTGCGCTGGCCGGCCGGCCACCGGCCGCACCAGGTGCGGCTGCAGGGCGGCGACTGCTCGTCCGACTCGTACTGCTACCCGTAGCGGCGCGCCATGCCCGGAGCCGCGCCGGATACCCATCTCGCCGCGCAATGGGCGGCGCTGTGGCCGCTCTGGTGGCCGTGGCTGGCGATTGCCGCGCTGGGCCTGTTCCACGGCATCAACCCGGCGATGGGCTGGCTGTTCGCGGTCGCGCTCGGGCTGCATCGCGGACGGCGCAAGGTGGTGCTGCTGGCGCTGCTGCCGATCGCGCTGGGACATGCGCTGGCGGTCGCGCTGGTGCTGGCCGCCGCGCTCACGCTCGGCAGCCTGCTGGACCCGGCGTGGATGGCGCGCATCGGCGGCGCCGCACTGATCGGCTGGGCCGCGTGGCACGCGCTGCGCGGCCACCGCCGCCACCCGCGCGTGGGCATGCAGGCCGGCATGGCGGGGCTGGCGCTGTGGTCGTTCCTGATGGCCGGTGCGCACGGCGCCGGGCTGATGCTGGTGCCGGTGATGCTGCCGCTGTGCGCCGCCGCGGCGCCCGGCGGCGGCGCGCTGGTGCCGGCGCTGCTGGCGCTGGGCCTGCACACGCTGGCCATGCTGCTGGCCATCGGCACCGTGGCGCTGCTGGTGTACGACCGCCTCGGCGTGGCCTTCCTGCGCACCGGCTGGCTCAACCTCGACCGCGTGTGGACCGCCGCGCTGCTGGCCTGCGGCGCGTGGCTGCTGTTCGCGTCCGGCCACTGAGCGGGTACCATCGCGCACCACACGCCAGACAAGCAAAGCGCAACCCAACCAGACAACGCAATGAGCACCGAACTGAAGATCGAAGACATCGAACCCGGCACCGGCAAGGCGGTCGTCAAGGGCGCCCTCATCACCACCGAGTACACCGGCTACCTAGAGGACGGCACCATGTTCGATTCCTCCCACGAGCGCGGCAAGCCGTTCCAGTGCGTGATCGGCACCGGCCGCGTCATCAAGGGCTGGGACATCGGCCTGATGGGCATGCGGACCGGCGGCAGGCGCCGGCTGTCCGTTCCCGCGCACCTCGCCTACGGCGAGCGGCAGGTGGGCGAGCACATCAAGCCGAATTCGAACCTGGTGTTCGAGATCGCGCTGCTGGAGGTGCTGACGCGCGACGACTGAGCGCGCCGCCAACCGTATAAGGTTTTCACCAATCCTTCGTTGTGCGCGCGGCGCGCCGTGGCTACTGTCATCCGATACATCCGCTATGCCACCGCCCCGGAGGACCGCCGCATGCCATCCCGCCCGCGCGAGCCGCGCGCCGCACCCGCCCCGCTGGACACCGCCCCGCCGAACGCCGATTGGCTGGACACCGACGTGCTGGTCATCGGCGGCGGCCCCGCCGGCACCTGGGCGGCCGTGGCCGCGGCCGAGCGCGGCGCGCGCGTGGTGCTGGCCGACAAGGGCTATTGCGGCGCTTCCGGCGCCACCGCGGCGGCCGGCACGGCGATCTGGCACGTCGCGCCCGACCCGGCCGCGCGCGCGGCGGCCAGGGCCAGCCGCTACACGCTGGGCGGCGAGCTGGCGGAGCCGGCCTGGATGGACCGCGTGCTGGACCGCACCCACGCCGGGCTGGAACGGCTGGCCGAATGGGGCTACCCGTTCCCGCAGGACGAGCATGGGCAAAGCCAGCGCATCTCGCTGCAGGGGCCCGAATACATGCGGCTGATGCGCCGGCGCGTGAAGGCCGCGGGCGGGCGCATCCTCGACCATAGCCCCGCGCTGGAACTGCTGGTGGACGACGGCGGCCGGGTGAGCGGCGCGCGCGGCCTGCGCCGCCAGCCGCGCGCCGGCCAGGCCGCGCAATGGCGCGTGCGCGCCGGCGCGGTGGTGATCGCCACCGGCGGCTGCGCGTTCCTGAGCCGCGCGCTGGGCTGCAACGTGCTCACCGGCGAAGGCCACCTGATGGCCGCCGAGGCCGGCGCCGAGCTGTCGGGCATGGAGTTCTCCAACGCCTACGGGCTCGGCCCCGCGTTCGCCTCCGTCACCAAGTCGCTGTTCTACCAGTGGGCCACGTTCTACGACGCGCAGGGCCAGGTGCTGGAAGGCGCCGGCTCCGCGCATGGCCGCGGCGTGATCGCGCGCGCCTTGCAGACGCAGGCCGTGCATGCGCGCCTGGACCGCGCCGACGCCCGCGTGCGCGCCTGGATGCGCAGCGCGCAGCCCAACTTCTTCCTGCCGTTCGACCGGCTCGGCATCGATCCCTTCACGCAGCGCTTCCCGGTCACGCTGCGCCTGGAAGGCACCGTGCGCGGCACCGGCGGCCTGCGCATCGCCGACGCGCAGTGCGCCACCGGCGTGCCCGGCCTGTACGCGGCCGGCGACGCGGCCACGCGCGAGCTGATCTGCGGCGGCTTCACCGGCGGCGGCAGCCACAACGCGGCCTGGGCGCTGTCGTCCGGCTGGTGGGCCGGCGAAGGCGCGGCGGCCTTCGCGCAAGGCGCGGGCGCGCACGGCGCGGAAGACCTGCGCGGCGCCGGCGGCAGCCCCGACGAGGGCGCGCAGGCCGCGCCCGATCCCCAGGCGCTGGTGGACGCCGTGCAGGCCGAAGTCTTTCCCTACGCGCGCAACTGGTTCCGCGACGGCGGCACGCTCACCGCGTCGCTCGCGCGCCTCGACGCGCTCTGGCGCACGTGGAGCCGCTACGCGCCGCCGCGCGACGACGCGCAGGCGCTGCGCGCGCGCGAAGCCACCGCCATGCTGGCCACCGCGCGCTGGATGTACCGCAGCGCGCTGGCGCGCACGGAAACGCGCGGCATGCACCGGCGCACCGACCATCCGGAGCTCGACGCGGGCCAGCGCTACCGCCTCGTCAGCGGCGGCCTCGACGAAGTGTGGACCGCGCGCGAGGCCGTGCGCGACGCGCCGCCGCAGGAGCGACAGGAAGGCCCGAAGCCAGCATGGAGAGCCGCGGCATGATCGAGCTGCTCAACGGCGCGCGCTGCACGGGCTGCAATATCTGCGTGCGGGTCTGCCCGACCAACGTGTTCGCCATCGTGCCCGGCAAGATCCCCGCGATCGCGCGGCAGCAGGACTGCCAGACCTGCTTCATGTGCGAGCTGTATTGCCCCGAGGACGCGCTCTACGTGGCGCCGCTGGCCGATGCCTGCCAGCCGCCCGACCACGCCGCGGCGGAGCCGCCGCGCCACGCCGGCAGCTACCGCGCGGCGGTGGGCTGGGGCAAGGGGCGCGCGCCGACCGCCGCGCAGGACGGCAGCCACGCGCTGCTCGCCCTCGTACGCCCGGCGCCGCGCGCCGGCGGCAAGCGCAGCGCGCCATGAAAGATCTGCTCGACTGGATCACCGCCATCGCCGCCGTGGTGCTGGTCTACGCGGCCTTGCGGCATCCGCTCTACCCGCCGCGCGGCGACAAGGAGAAGGAACCGGCCGGCAAGGACGATGCCGGGCACTGACGCCGCGCCCGGTGTCCTGCCCCGCAAATTTATATTCAAAAATTCTGAACGATAAATTCGGATAAGCACGGTCCCGGGCTTTGGTGGCTCTTCTATAGTTCGTGACATGGACGGCGCGCAAACAAGCAGCAGCAAGCAGCAGCGCAGCAGCGGCGTCCTGGCAGATGCAGACGAACAATCAACGAAATTCAATGAATTTTCAGATACTGGAGCCCATCATGACCAAGACCTTCGCCCTCAAGCTCGCTTCCGCCCTCGTGCTCTCGCTGGCCGCCATCGGCGCCGCCCAGGCCGCCTCCGCCCGTGACCTGCAGGCCGGCGACAAGTACGGCTACAACTTCCGCAGCACCGTCCCGGCCGACCGGTACGGCTACGACTTCCGCACGCACGACACCTTCACCGACGGCGCCCGCAGCGGCAAGGCCGATCCGTTCACCGACGGTGCCCGCATCGCCGGCCTCGACCGCAGCGGCGTCTCGGCCACGCCGGCCCGCAGCTTCGACCCGTACACCGAAGGCGCCAACGCCTGATGCGGACCACCCGCCGCTTCCACCGCGCCCGCGGCGCCGGCTGATCCCGGCGCCGTTTTTCTTTTGGCGGGCCGGATTCACTCCCGCTGCGGGACTGCCAGCTGCAGCGCGCGCACCAGCGCCAGCAGCGGCTCGCTCTGCCCGGCGCGGCGCAGCCACATCGCGCCGACCGCCGGCAGGTCCCAGGTCAGCGTGTGCGGCAGCACCGCGGCGGCGCCGGTGGCGGCCAGCTCGGCTGCCACCCCGCGCGGCACGATGGTGATGGCGCGCGGCTGGGTGCGCAGCAGCGTGGCGATGGTCTTGATCGAGTAGGTCTCCACCATCGGCGTGGGCGGCACCGCGCCGGCGGTGGCGAACAGCGTGTTGACGGTGCGCCGGATCGGCGTGTGCCCGGGCGGCAGGATCCAGTCCAGCGCGGCCAGGCGCTGCCAGTCCAGCTTGCCGCGCGCCAGCCGCGCCGCCGCCGCGGTCGGCACCACCAGCGCCGGCTCCTCCCGGTACAGCGGCGCCTGCACGATGTCGTCGCCGGGCGCATAAAAGGAGCGCGCGATCACGCAATCCAGCTCGTGCGCGCGCAGCGCCGCCACCAGTTCGTCGGTGGTGCCCTCGCGCACCACCACCGCCGCACGCGGCTGCTGGCGCAGGCCGTGCGAGCAGGCCGCGTCCAGCACCACCGGCGCCACGTAGGGAATCACGCCGATGCGCAGCCGCCCGTGCAGCCCGGCGCCGATCACGGCCAGCTCGCGGCCCAGCGCCTCGGTGTCGGCCATCGCCAGGCGCGCGTGGACCAGCACCGCCGCGCCCGTGTCGGTGGGCTCCAGCCCGCGCCGCGAGCGCGCGAACAGCGGCACCATGAAGATCTCCTCGATCTCGCGCAGCGCCTTGGTCACGGCGGGCTGGGACAGCCCCATCTCGGCCGCCACGCGCGAGACCGAGCGCTGCCGGTCCAGCGCCAGCAGCAGCGCGAGGTGCTTGAGCCGCAGGCGGGAAATCAGGTTGTGCTGGAGCTTGTCGGCGGATGGCATGGCGGGTCCGGTGCGTTCTGCGGGGTGTTCCGCGGGTCGTTCTTTGTATAACCAAACTTTCATACAACAATAATTATTCGGCTGCAAACGGTTATTCAGGACTCTTATACTGGCGTTCAGCCCTTCCTTGTCACCGATCCTTCACGGAGTCCCCATGTTCACCACCCGCCCGGAAATCGTCGGCACCTTCGGCGTGGCCTCGTCCACCCACTGGCTGGCCTCGCAGACCGCCATGAGCGTGCTGGAGCGCGGCGGCAACGCCTTCGACGCGGCGGTGGCGGCCGGCTTCGTGCTGCAGGTGGTGGAGCCGCACCTGAACGGCCCCGGCGGCGAGGTGCCGATCCTGCTGTGGAGCGAGCGCGAGCGCGCGGTGCGCTCGATCTGCGGCCAGGGCCCGGCGCCGGCGCTGGCGGACCCCGCCGCGATGCGCGCCAGGGGGCTGGACCTGGTGCCCGGCATCGGCCTGCTGCCGGCCACGGTGCCGGGTGCCTTCGGCGCCTGGCTGACCATGCTGCGCGACTACGGCACCTGGGAGCTGGCCGACGTGCTGGCCCCCGCCATCGCCTACGCGCGCCACGGTTTCCCGCTGGTGCCGCGCATCTCGCAGGCGATCCTGGCGGTGCGCGAGCTGTTCCAGCAGGAGTGGCACAGCTCGGCCGAGGTGTGGCTGCCGGGCGGCCGCGTGCCGCGCCCCGGCACCCTGCATGCCACGCCGGGCGTGGCGCGCACCTACACGCGCATCCTGGAGACGGCCGCGGCCGCCGGCGGCACGCGCGAGCAGCAGATCGACGCCGCGATGGCGTGCTGGTACCGCGGCTTCGTGGCCCGGGAGATCGACGAATTCTGCCGCACGCAGGCGGTGCGCGACACCACCGGCGAGCGCCACAAGGGCCTGCTGCGCCTCGACGACATGGCCAGCTGGGCGCCGACCGTGGAAGCCCCGGCCACGCTGGACTTCGGCCGCCACACGGTGGCCAAGTGCGGCATCTGGAGCCAGGGCCCGGCCTTCCTGCAGCAGCTCGGCATGCTGCGGCACGCCGACCTGGCGGCCCACGCGCCCACCTCGCCGGAGTTCGTGCACCGCATCGCGGAGGCGGCCAAGCTCGCGATGGCCGACCGCCTGGCCTGGTACGGCGACCCGCGCTTCGGCGACGCGCCGCTGCCCGGTCTGCTCGAAGCCGGCTACCTGGCCGCGCGCGCGCAGCTGATCGGCCAGCAGGCCTCGCTGGAGATCCGCGCCGGCACGGTGGACGGCCGCGCGCCGCGCCTGCCCGACCTGGGCGCGGCCGAGCGCACGCTGCGCGATGCCGACGTGCGCTTCGGCGTGGGCGAGCCCACCTTCGCGGCGATGCCGCCGGTGACGGAGTGGGCCGAGCGCGAGATCTTCGTCGGCGACACCTGCCACATCGACGTGATCGACCGCCACGGCAACATGGTCGCGGCTACGCCGTCGGGCGGCTGGCTGTCGTCCAGCCCGGTGATCCCGGCGCTCGGCTTCGCGCTCAACACGCGCCTGCAGATGACCTGGCTGGAACCGGGCCTGCCCAACACGCTGGCGCCGGGCAAGCGCCCCTGCACCACGCTGTCGCCGTCGCTGGCGCTGCGCGACGGCGAGCCCTACATGGTGTTCGGCACGCCCGGCGGCGACCAGCAGGATCAGTGGTCGGTGGCGTTCTTCCTGCGCCACGCGGTGCACGGCATGAACCTGCAGGAAGCCATCGACGCGCCGGCCTGGCACATCGACCATTTCCCCGGCTCGTTCTGGCCACGCTCGGTGGTGCTCAACCGCCTGAGCGTGGAGTCGCGCCTGCCCGAAGAAACCATCGCCGAACTGCGCGCGCGTGGCCACGAGGTGAAGGTCGGCGAACCGTGGTCGGAAGGCCGCATGTCCGCCTGCACGCGCGAGCGCGACGCGCAGGGGCGGCTGGTGCTGCGCGCCGGCGCCAACGCGCGCGGCATGCAGGGATACGCGGTGGGACGCTAGGCGCAGCGGCAAGAAGCAGGACAAGGAGACGCAAGCCGGCGTGCAGCCGCCGCCGGACCACACGAATCAAAACCGGGCCGCCCCGCGCGGCCCGCATCGCCATCGGAGAGTTGAAGACATGAAAGCCGTACTCAAGCGCTGCCTGCTGGGCCTTGCCGCGTTCTCGCTGTTGTGTGCCGCGTCGGGCGCGGGCGCGGCGGATGCCTATCCGCAGAAACCCATCACGCTGATCGTGCCGTGGGCCGCCGGCGGCTCCACCGACATCCTGGCGCGCGTGCTGTCCGAGCAGTTGACGCGCTCGCTGGGCCAGCCGGTGATCGTCGACAACAAGCCGGGCGCCTCGGGCAACATCGGCTCCGCCACGGTGGCGCGCGCCAAGCCCGACGGCTATACGCTGCTGGTCGGCTCCATGAGCACGCACGCGATGAACCCGGCGCTGATGCCCAACATGCCGTTCCGCGGCGTGGAAGACTTCACGCCGCTGGGCCTGCTCGCCTACGTCACCAACACGATGGTGATCCATCCCTCGGTGCCGGCGCACAACGTCAAGGAACTGATCGCCTACGCGCGCGCCAATCCGGGCAAGCTGGCCTACGCCAGCGCCGGCGCCGGCTCCACCAATCACCTGAGCGCCGTGCTGTTCGAGAAGATGGCCGGCGTGCAGATGCTGCACGTGCCGTACAAGGGCGGCGCGCCGGCGGTGGTGGACACCGTGGCCGGGCAGACCCAGCTGCTGTTCTCCGCCGGCACGCAGACGCTGACCCACGTGAAGGCCGGCAAGCTGCGCCTGCTCGCCGTCACCGAGAGCAAGCGCTCGCCGCTGCTGCCCAACGTGCCGACCGTGGCCGAGACCGTGCCCGGTTATGAACTGTCGGTCTGGTACGGCGCCTTCGGCCCGGCCGGCATGCCGCCCGCGCTGGTGACGCGCCTGAACCAGGAAATCAACCGGATCATGTCGCTGCCCGAGGTGAAGGAAAAGATGAACGCCATCGGCGTGGAAACCGCCACCTCCACGCCGCAGCAGTTCGCCACCATCCTGCGCCGCGACGCGGACCGCTACGGCAAGCTGATCCGCGAGCTGGGCATCAAGGCGGAATAAGGACGTGAGCGGCCTCATTTCCGACGCGGCCCGCGTGACGCTGCCGGCCGCCGTGCTGGACGCGCTGTGCGGCCACCTGGCGCGCGCGGACGCGCCCGCCGCCGCCTTCGATGCGATCGGCAGCGCCACCGCGGCGCTGCTCGGCCCGGGCCTGCTGACCATCAACGCATGGCGGCGCGACAGCGCCGAGGTGGAGCGGCTGTGGTCCTCCGACCCCGCCGCCTATCCCGTCGGCGGCCGCAAGCACAAGCCCGATTCCCCGTGGTCGCGCCAGTTGCTGGGCCAGGGCGAGGTCTTCGTCGGCGAGGGCGACCACGCGCTGGCCGCTGTGTTCGACGACATCGCGGTGATCCGCGCGCTGGGCCTGTCCGCCGTGGTCAACGTGCCGGTGTGCGAGCGCGGGCAATGCGTGGGCACCTTCAATTTCCTGGCGGCGCGCGCCGCGTGGGCGCCGGGCGAGGTGGCGACGCTGCGCATGCTGGCGCAGATGGCCACGCCGGCGGTAGTGGCAGCGGCGGCGGCGGCGAGCCGGGCGGACTGAAACGCCGCGCCTCAGTACGTCAGGCGCAGCGTCGCGGTGACGTTGCGCGGCGCGCCGAACTCGCCGAAGAAGGAGTTGGGCACGCGCGCGTAGTAGTGGCGGTCGGCGATGTTGTTGAGCGCCAGGAAAGCCTCCACGTGGCGGTTGAAGCGATAGCCCACGCGCGCGTTGAACAGCGCGTAGCCGCCCTGCGCCCAGTAGCCGCGCGTGGTGCCGCTTTGCGCCAGCATGCTGGCACCGAGGAAGGTGCCGGCCAGCGGCCCGGACGAGAGCCGGTAGCTGGTGGCCAGCTTGAACAGGTGGCGCGGCTCCTCGGCGTCGTAGGCGCTGCCCTGCAGCGTGGGGCTGGAGGTGTAGCGCGTGTTCAGCAGCGTGTAGCCGGCCGAGAGGTTCCAGTTGGGCAGCGGCGTGCCGGCAAGCTCGGCCTCCCAGCCCTGGCTGCGCACCGCGCCGCTGGCGACCGAGCCGGTCGGGTGGTCCTGGTCGGCCACCGCGAGGTCGCTGCCGTTGATGCGGAAGGCCGCCACCGATGCGTTCAGGCGGCCGTCGAGGAAGGCGGCTTTCAGCCCCGCCTCGTACTGCTCGCCGGAGAACGGCGGCAGCGCGCCGCCGCTGAAGGTGGTCTGGGTCTGCGGCGAGAAGATCTTGGCGTAGCTGGTGTAGGCCGACAGTTGCGGCGTGATGCTGTAGACCAGCCCGGCATACGGAATGAACTTGTGCTCCTCCGACGCGGCCACGCTCCAGTCGCCGCCCGGCGCCGGCAGCACGGCGCGGGTCTTCTGCTGGAACCAGACCTCGCGCCCGCCCAGCACCAGCGACAGCGGCTCGAGCACCTGCAGCCGGGCCTGGCCGTACATGCCGTACTGGATGGTGCGGGTGTCGGTGCCGTCGTCGAAATGGCTCAGGTCGGGCGCGGGGATGACCGGGTTGAAGATGTCGTGCGTGCCGAGGTCGGCATAGGTGTTGAGGCTGTCCTGCCACAGCGACGAATAGTTGGCGCCGAACAGCAGATGATGCTCGCGGCCGAACAGCTTCACGGTGCCCGACACGCTGGAGTCGAAGCCCAGCCACTCGTTGGTGTTGCGCTGCCCCTGCCCGAAATAGTCCGCCAGGCCGGTGCCCGCCTGCGGCGTGGCGGCGTAGGCATACGTGCCGCGGCTCAGCGCATGGCGGTAGTACAGCGTGGTCTGCGACTTCCAGTCGTTGTCGAAGCGGTGCGTCACCGTGCCGTTGACTTCCTGCATCGACTGGTAGGAAGTGTTCCAGCCCGGCCCGTAGTTCTGCGAGCGGCCGCGCGGGCCGGCCACGGGCGTGCCGCTGGTGTCGACGCCCACGCCGTAGTCGAAATCGTCGAGCGGGTTGACCTGGTAGGCGGCCGACAGCGACACCGTGGTGCGCGGCGTGAGGTCGTACTCGATGACGCCGTAGGCCAGCCCGAGCTTGCTGCCCTGGCCGTCGACGAAGCTGTTGCTCTTGCTGCCCACCGCCACCGCGCGGCCGCGCAGCGTGCCGGCCTCGTTGAGCGGCCCGGTCACGTCCACCATCTCGCGCAGCGCGGCCCAGGAGCCGACCGAGGTTTCGCTGACGAAGCGGAACTTGTCGCCGGGCTGCTTGCGCACCAGGTTGACGCTGCCGCCAAGCGCGCCCTGCCCGTCCATCAGGCCGGAGGGGCCGCGGAAGACTTCGAGGCGGTCGTACATGGCGAGGTCGAACTGGGACTGGTACTGGATGCCGTTGAGCAGCGAGATGCCGTCGTACTGCACGTTCACGGGAAAGCCGCGCGCGTTGAAATAGGCCGAGCCGTCGCCGTAGTTCACCGAGGTCAGGCCGGGCGTGTACAGCAGCGCGTCCTGCAGCGTGCGGATGTCCTGGTCGTCCAGTTGCTGGCGGGTCAGCACCGAGACCGAGCTGGGAATGTCCTTGCGCGCGACGGGCGCCTTGCCGAACATCGTCACGGCGCGCGCGCCATAGCTGCCGCTGCCCTCGGTGGCCGCGCTCGGCTCGCGCTGGCCGCGCACCTCCACGGCGGGCAGCGTGGGCCCGGCGGCGGCGGGTGCCGCGGCGGTGGCGACGGCCTTGCGCAGGCTGTAGCCGCTGCCGGCCTGCGGCACGGCCTCGAGCCCGGTGCCGTCCAGCAGCCGGCGCAGGCCGGCCTCGATGCCGTAGCTGCCCGACAGGCCTTGCGTGGCCAGGCCGCTGACGGCGGCCGCGTCATACGAGAGGTTGATGCCGGCGGCGCGCGCGAACTGGTTCAGCGCGGGCTCCAGCGGGCCGGCGGCGATGCCGTAGGCGTGGGCATTGGCCTGGGCCGTGGCCGTCTGCGCGGATGCGATGCGCGGCACGGCGACGCTCCCCAGCGCCAGGCCCAGCAGCGCGGCGCGCAGGGCCAGCGTCAGCGGGCGCGGCGCCGGCGCCAGGGTAGAGGCGCGGCCGGCGGCGAAGGTGGCATCGTTGGAGCGGACACGGCGGGACAGGCGCGGAAAACGGGAGGCGGGAGCGGTCATCGGCAGGATTCGGGCGGATCGGATACGACAGGTTGCAAGAGGGCTTCTACTTGTCTGCCGAGCGAGAACGCCAATCCCCTCAGTTTTTTTCCGATTTTTTTCGGGCGCGCGCCACCGCTGCCCGCGCGCCACGCTTCAGACCGCGCCTCAGGCCGCGCCGTCCGGCCCGACCATGACCCAGAAGCGCGTCAGGAAGCGCACCCTGACCGGCAGCGTCTGCACCAGGAACTGCAGCGTGGCGTCGGTATCGCCCAGCTGGAACACGCCCGACACGGGCAGCGCGGCCACGCGCGCGTCGCAGGCGATATGGCCGACGCGGTAGCGCCCCAGCTCGGCCAGCAGCGCGTCCAGCCGCATGCCGCGCGCGGCGATCACGCCATCCACCCAGCCGGCCGGATCGGCCGCCGGCGCCGGCACCAGCGAGGCGCCGTCGGCGGCGAGCCGACCGCTCTGCCCCGCATGCACGACGGGCGCGCCGGGATCGGCCGGCGCGCCGCTGGCCGGATGCAGTTGCACCGCGCCTTCCTGCACGCTGATGCGCGCGTCGGTCTCGTACAGCCGGACCGTGAAGCGCGTGCCCAGCGCCTGCATGGCGCCGAACGGCGTGCCGACCCAGAACGGCCGCCGCGCGCGCGCCTGCGCGTCGTGGCCGGTAGTGACCAGCATCTCGCCGCGGCGCAGCGCGATGCGGCGCTGCACGCTGTCCATGCGCACGTCGATGGCGCTGTCGGTGTTGAGCACGATCACGGTGCCGTCGGCCAGCGCGACGGTGCGGCGCTCGCCGGTGGCGGTGGCGTAGTCGGCCACCAGGCGCTGCCACGGCGCGTGGCGGTAGCCGGACCATCCCGCCGCCAGCGCCACGCCGCCGAAGGCCAGCGCGCGCAGGGCGTCGCGGCGCCGGCGCGCGCGCGCGCCGCGCAGGGCATCGGCGGCGTCCAGCGTGTCGTGCGCGAGCCGCGCCGGCAGCCGCGCGAAATCGGCGTTGAGCGACTGCACCCGCGCCCACGCGGCGGCATGCAGCGGGCTGGCCGCCAGCCAGCGGGCGAAGGCGGCGCGGCTCTGCGGCGTGGGCACGTTGAAGTCGAGGCGCACCGCCCAGGCGATGGCCTCGTCGACGATCTTGCCGGGAATCTCCGCGGCCTCCGCCGCCGCGGCCAGGCCGGCGGACGCGCTGCGTGCCGCGCTCATGCGTGGAAGCGCAACTGGTAGCAGTGGCGCAGCGCGCTGGCGACGTAGCGCTCCACCGTCGCCAGCGACACGCCCAGGCGCGTGGCGATCTGCGGGCAGGTCAGCCCGTCGAGCTGGGCCAGCAGGAAGGCGGTGCGGACCTTGGGCTTGAGGCTGTCGAGCATGGCGTCCACCGCGATCAGCGCTTCCAGGAACAGCAGCCGGCTCTCGGGCGACGGCGCCTCGGGCTCGGGCAGCGCGGCCAGCGTCTCCAGCCAGGCCTGCTCCAGCTCGCGCCGCCGCCAGCGCTCGACCACGAGGCCGTGAGCGATGGTGCTCAGGTAGGCGCGCGGCTCGCGCAATTCGTCGGCGGCCGGGCGCGACAGCAGGCGCATGAATACGTCCTGCGCCACGTCGGCGGCATCGAAGGCATTGCCGAGCTTGCGGCCGAGCCAGCCTTGCAGCCAGCGGTGGTGGTCGCTGTAGAGCGCGTGGATGCGATGGTGCGGGAGAGGTGCGGCGGCCGGCATCGTGGTTTCCCAGGCAGGGCTCGAGCCCCCGATCAATTGCAAATAAGAATTATTTTCAATTCTATCCAAGGGCATACCGACCTGCAATGCCGGCGCGGGCCGCATTGACTTATGCGAGGCCACCCTCTACTATCTTTTGCGAGTCCATCCTCGCATATCAACCCCCGCAAGCAGCGCGCCAACATGCCCGACGCCATCACACAGGAACTGCCTGGCAGGTCCGGACCGCCCGGAGCGCCGGCCCGCAAGGCCGGACACGCGCTTCGCTGGACCGCCCTGGCTGGGTCTTCCGTGGCGCTCGCCGCCCTGCTGGAATGGCTGGGCCTGCCGGCGGCGCGGCTCTTCGGGCCGTTGCTGGCCGGCGTCGTGATGACTGCCGCCGGGGCGCGCCTGCGCGTGGCGCCGGCGGCATTTCTCGTGTCGCAGGGGCTGATCGGCTGCATGATCGCGAGGATGCTGCCGTCGTGGTTCTATGGCACCGTGGCCGGGCGCTGGCCGGTGTTTGCCGCCGGCGCGGCGTCGGTGATCGCGGCGAGCGTCGCGCTGGGCTGGTGGCTGACGCGCCGGCGCGTGCTGCCCGGCACCACGGCGCTGTGGGGGCTGAGTCCGGGTGCCGCCACCGCCATGATCGTGATGGCCGAGGCGTATGGCGGCGACGCCGCGCTGGTGGCCTTCATGCAGTACCTGCGCGTGGTCGTGGTGGCAGCGGTCGCCGCGGTGGTGGCCAGGGTGTGGGGCGTGGGCGAGCACCATGCGCACCTCGCCACCGGCTGGTTCCCGCCGGTCGCCTGGCTGCCGCTGCTCGGCACGCTCGCGCTGGCGGTGCTGGGCCCGCTGGCGGCGCACCGCCTGCGGATACGCGCCGGCGCCTTCCTGCTGCCGCTGTTCGCCGGCATGTACCTCGGCCACCAGGGCTGGCTCCGGCTAGAGCTGCCGCCGTGGCTGCCGATGCTGGCCTACGCCGTGATCGGCTGGCGCATCGGCTTTCGCTTCACCCGGCCGCTGCTCGCGCACGCGGCCAGGGCGCTGCCGCGGCTGCTGGCCTGCACGCTCGCGCTGGTCGGCGTGTGCGGCGCGCTCGCCGCGCTGCTGGTGGCGGCCACCGGCATCGATCCGCTCAGCGCCTACCTGGCCATGAGCCCGGGCGGCGCGGACACGGTGGCCATCATCGCGGCGTCCAGCCATGTCGACGTGCCGTTCGTCATGGCCATGCAGATGCTGCGCTTCATGACGGTGCTGCTGCTGGGGCCGCCGCTGGCGAGGTTTCTCGCCGGGCGCGCCCGCGGGCCGGCCGCGCTTCCCTGACCTTCGTTTCCCCTGCCTTTTGCCATGATCCACTTCGCCACCTTCTTGTGCGGGGCACTGCTCTGCAACAGCATTCCGCACCTGAGCTCGGGCCTGCGCGGCATGCCGTTTCCCACGCCGTTCGGCCGCCCGCGCGGCGTCGGCGATTCCCCGCCCGTGGTCAACAGCCTGTGGGGCTTCCTCAACCTGGTGGCCGGCCTGTTGCTGCTGTCGCGCCATCCGGTCGGGCTGGCGCCCGGCGCGGACCTCGCGGTGCTGCTGGCGGGCGCGCTGGCGATGGGCATCTACCTGTCGCTGCATTTCGGCAAGGTCCGGCGCGGCCGGCGCTGAACGCGGGCGGCGCGGGCCGCGTGCTAGCATGCCTGGCTCGCCTATCGTCCCATCGCACACTCCGCCGACATGTCTTCCGAACCCAGCAGCCAGCCCGGCGCCGGCGCCACCGAACCAAAGCGCGAGCGCGGCCGCATCCGCGTCGCGGCGATCCTGGCGGCGGGCGCCGAGCTCTTCCTGGAAAAAGGCTACGAGGCCGCCACCATGACCGAGATCGCGGCGCGCTCGGACACGGCCATCGGCTCGCTCTACCGCTTCTTTCCGTCGAAGGAGGCGCTGGCCGACACCCTGCTGATGCGCTACGCCCGGCTGGCCATCGATGGCCTGGCGGAAGTGGAGCGGCGCGCCGCGGCGCTGTCGACCGAGGCACTGGCGGCGGCGCTGGTGGACTCGATGCTGGCGCTCAAGGCCGAGCGCAGCTTCGCCATCGCGCTGCTCGACGCGGGCGCCGGCAGCGACGACAGGCGCGCCCAGTTCCGCGCGGCGATGCGGCAGGGCATGCTGGCCATCCTGAAGAACGCCGCGCCCAACGTGCCGGCGGCGCGCGCCGAGGCGATGGCGGCGGTCCTGCTGCTCCTGCTCAAGGGCGTGCTGGGCGCGCGCGGCGCCGACCCGGACAAGCCGGCGCTGCGCC
>NZ_AQPL01000231.1:0-15533 GCF_000395345.1 Cupriavidus sp. WS
CCCGGACAAGCCGGCGCTGCGCCGCGCGGTGGCGAAGGAAACGCGCGAACTGGTGCGCCTGTACCTGGCGGCGGCCCGCGCATTGCCCGAGGCGTAGCCCGGCACGCGAGCACCCGGCGGGGGGCCTTTCCCGGCGCGACGCGCGCGCGCCGGCCTCTCGATTCCATTTTCCGGAATTCAGAAATCCCGATCCTGCCATTCCCGCGCCCCGGGTGGCGGCATCACAATGCGCGTAGCGCAACGTTGCCGCTACAGCCTTCATGCTGGCGCGCCGCAGCGCAGGCGGCCGGCCCCGATGCCGGCCATCCCTCCCCGCTCGACCAATCCCCCGCAAAATCATGAGAACAATCACGATCAACGGTCAGCCGCATTCGATCGACCTGCCCGACGACGCCCCCCTGTTGTGGGCGGTGCGCGACCACCTCGGCCTGACCGGCACCAAGTTCGGCTGCGGCATGGCGCTGTGCGGCGCCTGCACCATGCACCTCGACGGGCAGCCCATCCGCTCGTGCGTGACGCCGATCTCGGCCGCGGACGGCAAGAAGATCACCACCATCGAAGGCCTGTCCGCGGACAAGACCGGCCAGGCGCTGCAGGCCGCGTGGGAGGAATTCGGCGTGCCGCAGTGCGGCTACTGCCAGGCGGGCCAGTTGATGTCCGCCACGGCGCTGCTGCATTCGAACCCGCATCCGACCGAGGCCGACATCGACGGCGCCATGAGCGGCAACATCTGCCGCTGCGGCACCTATACGCGCATCCGCGCGGCGATCCAGCACGTGGCCAAGTCGGGCGCAGCGGGCGCCAAACCGGGTGCCAAGCCCAGCGCCGGCAAGTCCGCCGCCAAGCGGAGCGCCCAATGAACGCGCGCGACAACCTCACGGGCGCGGCCGCCGGCCCGCAATCGGCCGCGCGCCGCCGCTGGCTCAAGGGCATCGGCGCGGCCGCCGGCCTGACGCTCACGGTGGGCCTGGACGGCATCGTGCTGGCCGCCGAGGAAGCCAAGAAATACGGGCGCGACGGCATGCCGGGCGGCGCGGTGGACAGCCCGCTGGTGTTCCTCTCGATCGGCGAAGACGGCAAGGTCGCCATCGTCTGTCACCGCTCGGAGATGGGCCAGGGCGTGCGCACCAGCCTGCCGATGGTGGTGGCCGACGAGCTCGAGGCGGACTGGGCGCAGGTGCGCGTGGTGCAGGCCCCGGCCGACGAAACCCGCTACGGCAACCAGAACACCGACGGCTCGCGCAGCGTGCGGCATTTCTTCGAGCCGATGCGGCGCGTCGGCGCCAGCGCGCGCAGCATGCTGGAGAGCGCCGCGGCGGCGCGCTGGGGCGTGCCGGTCAGCGAGGTGCAGGCGCGCAACCACGCGGTGGTGCACACTGCCAGCGGCCGCAGCCTCGGCTACGGCGCGCTGGCGCAGGACGCCGCGCGCCTGCCCGTGCCGGCGCCCGCCAGCCTCAAGCTCAAGGACCCGGCGCAGTTCCGCTACATCGGCAAGGACAGCACGCGCAGCATCGACGGCCACGACATCGCCACCGGCCGCGCGCAGTACGGCATCGACGTGCGCCTGGACGGCATGCTGTACGCCGTGGTGGCGCGCCCGCCGGTGTACGGCGGCAAGGTGGCCAGCTTCGATGCCGCCGAGGCCATGAAGGTGCCCGGCGTGGTCAAGGTGGTGGAGATCGCCGGCAGCCCCGAGCCGGCCATGTTCCACCCGCTCGGCGGCGTGGCGGTGATCGCCACCAATACCTGGTCGGCCATCAAGGGCCGCGAGGCGCTCAAGATCCAGTGGAACGACGGCCCCAACGCCAGCTACGAGTCCGCCGCGTTCCGCGCCAGCATGGAAAAGGCCGCGAGCCAGCCCGGCAAGGTGGTGCGCAACCAGGGCGACGCGATGGCCGCGCTGGCCGGCCCCGGCAAGCGCGTCACCGCGCAGTACTACCTGCCGCACATCGCGCACGCGACGATGGAGCCGCCGGTGGCCACCGCGCGCGCGGCCGGCGGCAAGTGCGAGGTGTGGACCTCGGTGCAGGCGCCGCAGGCCACCTGCGAGACCGTGGCCGCGCACCTCGGCCTCAAGCCCGCCGACGTCACCGTGCACGTGACGCTGCTGGGCGGCGGCTTCGGGCGCAAGTCCAAGCCGGACTTCGCCGCCGAGGCCGCGCTGCTGTCCAGGGCGATGGACGGCAAGCCGGTCAAGGTCACATGGACGCGCGACGACGACCTGCACCACGACTATTTCCACACCGTCTCGGTCGAGCACATGGAGGCGCTGCTGTCGCCCGACGGCCGCGCGCAGGCGTGGCTGCACCGCACCGCGGCGTCGAGCATCAGCTCGATCTTCGTGGCGGGCTCGAAGAACGAGGCGCCGTTCGAGCTGGGCATGTCGGCGGTCAACGTGCCGTTCGACATCCCCAACGTGCGCGTGGAGAACCCGGACGTGCCCGCGCACACGCGCATCGGCTGGTTCCGCTCGGTGTCCAACGTCCCGCACGCATTCGCCGTGCAGTCGTTCGCGGCCGAGCTGGCCGCCGCGGCCGGGCGCGACCACCGCGACTACCTGCTGGCGCTGCTGGGCCCGGACCGCAAGATCGATCCGGCGCAGTTGTCCGACTCGTGGAACTACGGCGAATCGCCGCAGCAATATCCGCTCGACATCGCGCGCATGCGCAACGTGATCGAGGTGGCCACGCGCGAAGCCGGCTGGGGCCGGAAGCTGCCGAAGGGCCGCGGCCTCGGGCTGGCGGTGTGCTACAGCTTCGTGACCTACGTGGCGGCGGTGATCGAGGTGGCAGTGGACAAGGATGGCGGCATCCGCGTGCCGCGCATCGACATCGCGGTGGACTGCGGCGCGCAGGTCAACCCGGACCGCATCCGCTCGCAGGTCGAAGGCGCCTGCATCATGGGCATCAGCCTGGCCACCACGGGCGAGATCACCTTCAAGGACGGGCGTGTCCAGCAGGACAACTTCCACCAGTACGAGGTGATGCGCGCGCCGTCCGCGCCGCGCGCGATCCACGTGCACCTGGTGCCGGGCAGCTTCGACGCGCCGCTCGGCGGCGTGGGCGAGCCGGCGGTGCCGGTGATCGCGCCGGCGCTGTGCAACGCCATCTTCGCGGCCACCGGCAAGCGCATCCGCGCGCTGCCGATCCGCGAGCAGCTGAAGGCGTAACGACATAACGACGTAACGACATAACGACGCCGCGGCGAGCGCCAGGGTGCAAGCCCCGGCGCCGCGCAGGGCCGGGCCTGGCGGGACCTCCGCCGCGCCCGGCCCTTTTTCTATTTACGGCGTGGGCCCTTCCGTTCGCGGCACCGCGCCAGCAGTTGCAGCACCGCCGGCGAGCGCTCGTTGCGGCGATGGATCACCGCCAGGTGGGACAGCACGTCGTTGCGCGCGAGCGGCTTGAATACCACGTCCGGCGGCGCGAACGCGCGCATCGAGGCCGGCACGAACGCCACCCCGAAGCCGGCCGCCACCATGCTGATGATGGTGGCCATCTGCCGCGACAGCGCCTCCACGCGCGGCTGGAAGCCGGCATGGCCACAGATGGCCTGCGTGATGGCATAGAAGCCGGTGCCGTGCTCGGTGTGCGTGCAGATGAAGGTCTCGTCGCGCAGCAGCGCCACGTCGACGCGCGCGCGGCGCGCCAGCGCGTGCGTGGCATGCAGGGCCACCACCACGGGCTCCGCGTCGATGTCGAACAGCGCCACGCCTTCGGGCAGCGCGCGCAGCGGCGGGCGCACGAAGCCGATGTCGAGCTCGCCGCGCGCCACGGCTTCCAGCTGCGCCGGCACGTCGGTCTCGCGCATGGCCATGACGACCGCCGGATGCTCCTGCCGGAAACGGTGCACCAGCCCCGGCAGCAGGCCCGACAGCGCGGCCGAAGCCACGTAGCCGATCGACACGCTGCCGACATCGCCGCGGCTGGCGCTGGCCGTGGCCAGCTCCGCCTGGCGCACCTGCCGCAGGATGCCGGCGGCTTCCTCGTGGAACACGCGGCCGACCTCGGTCAGCGCCAGGCGGCGCTTGTCGCGCGCGAGCAGCGGCGCGCCCGCCTGCTGCTCGATCCAGCGGAACTGCTGGCTCAGCGCCGGCTGCGAGATGCCGAGCCGCTCCGCCGCGCGGCCGAAATGCAGTTCTTCCGCCAGCGCCACGAAATAGCGGTAATGGCGCAGTTCCAGGTTCATCGCGCGCGTCTCCTCCGGGTTCCCGGTCTTTGCCATGTCGATAAGGTGAGCTTATCAAAGATTAAGCCAGCGATACTTGCACCTATGGCCGCGCAGGCCGCATGATGCTTGCCTTGGCGGCGCGCGGCGCCGCGCGCGGAGCGGGAGCGTGCCCGGCATGGAACTGGTGAACAAGCAGGTGGCCGACTGCGGCGAGGCCGTGGCCGGCCTGCACGACGGCGCCACCGTGATGGTGGGCGGCTTCGGCAGCTCGGGGCTGCCCGGCGGCCTGATCGACGCGGTGCTGGCGCACGGCGCGCGCGGCCTCACGGTGATCTCCAACAACGCCGGCTACGACGGCGAGGGCGTGGCCAGCCTGATCGCGGCGGGCCGCGTGCGCAAGCTGGTCTGCTCCTATCCGCTGACCGCCGGCGCCACGGCGTTCCGCGACGCCTACCGGCGCGGCGAGATCGAGCTCGAACTGGTGCCGCAGGGCACGCTGGTGGAGCGCATCCGCTGCGCGGGCGCCGGGCTGGGCGGTTTCTACTGCCCGATCACGGCCGGCACCATCCTCGGCGAGGGCAAGCCCGTGCGCGAGATCGGCGGCGTGCGGCACGTGCTGGAGCTGCCGCTGCGCGCGGACTTCGCGCTGATCCGCGGCCGCCACGCGGACCGCCTCGGCAACCTCGACTATCACCTCGCCGGGCGCAATTTCAATCCCGTCATGGCGACGGCCGCGCGCGTGGTGGCGGCCGAAGTGGACGGCATGGTCGAGGCCGGCGCGCTCGACCCGGAACAGGTCGTGACGCCGGGCATCTTCGTGCACCGGGTGGTGGTGGCAGACCAGCGATATGGAGGCGGGCGATGACGACGACGGCCATGACCGGATGGACCCGCGAGCAGATCGCGCGGCGCGCGGCGCTGGACATTCCCGCCGGCGCCTACGTCAACCTCGGCATCGGCCTGCCGACCCTGGTCGGCGACCTGATCCCGGCCGGGCGCGAGGTCTTCCTGCACAGCGAGAACGGCATCCTCCACCTCGGCCCGCGCCCGCCGGCCGGCGAGGAACACCCCGACCTCATCAACGCCAGCAAGCAGCCGGTCACGCTGCGCGCGGGCGCGGCGATCTTCGACTCCGCGCTGAGCTTCGCCATGATGCGCGGCGGCCATCTCGACCTGGCCATCCTCGGCGCCTATGAAGTGGCCACCAACGGCGACCTCGCCAACTGGACCCGCGGCGACCCCGGCACGCCGCCCGCGGTGGGCGGCGCGATGGAGCTGGCTTACGGCGCGCGCGCGGTGTGGGTGCTGATGGAACACACCACGCGCGACGGCCGCCCGCGCCTGCTGGAGCGCTGCCGCCTGCCGCTGACCGCGCGCGGCGTGGTCGGGCGCATCTACACGGACCTCGCGGTGCTGCGCGTCACGCCTGCCGGCCTGCAGGTCGAGGCGATGGCCGAAGGCATGACGCTGGCGCGCCTGCAGGCGCTGACCGAGGCGCCGCTGCTGGCCTGAGACGCATCAGGCCAGGCGCTTCACCACGGCATCGGTGAACTGCTGGGTGGTGGCCGAACCCTTGAGGTCGCCGGTGCGCACCTGGTCCTGGTTGAGCGCGGCATCGATGGCGCCGCGCAGCCGCGTGGCGAGGTCCTGCCGGCCCACGTGCTCGAGCATCAGGCCCGCGGCCAGCATCAGCGAGATCGGGTTGGCGATGCCCTTGCCGGCGATGTCCGGCGCCGAGCCGTGCACGGCCTCGAAGATGGCGGCGCTCTCGCCGATGTTGGCGCCCGGCGCCATGCCCAGGCCGCCCACCAGCCCGGCGATCTGGTCCGAGAGGATGTCGCCGAACAGGTTGGTACACAGCAGCATGTCGAACTGCCACGGATTGAGCACGAGCTGCATGGCGCAGGCGTCGACGATGCGGTCGTCCATCTCCACGCGGCCCGCGTAGTCCTGCGCCACCTCGCGCGCGGCATCGAGGAAGATCCCGGTCAGCGCCTTGAGGATGTTGGCCTTGTGCACCACGGTGATCTTCTTGCGGCCGTTCCTCACCGCGTACTCGAAGGCGAAGCGCGCGATGCGCCGGCAGGCGTCGCGCGTGTTGGTGCCGGTGGAGACCGCCACCGCGTGCGGGTCGTCGCCCACGGCGATGTAGTAGTCGTGCGCCACGTAGAAGCCGCCCACGTTCTCGCGCACCAGCACCAGGTCGATGTTCTCGAAGCGGCCCGGCACCAGCGTGCGCGCGGGCCGCACGTTGGCGTAGAGGTTGAACGCTTCGCGCAGGCGCACGTTGACCGAACGGAAGCCCCCGCCCACCGGCGTGGTGAGCGGCCCCTTGAGCGCCAGGCCGGTGCGGCGGATGCTCTCCAGCGTCGCCTCGGGCAGCGGGTCGCCGCCCTGCGCGATGCCGGCCATGCCGGCTTGCTGCACGTCCCAGGAGAACGGCGCGCCCAGCGCGTCCAGCAGCTTGACGGTGGCTTCCACGACTTCGGGGCCGATGCCGTCGCCGGGAATCAGGGTGGCGGGGATCTGTTTGGGTGTTTCGGTGGCCATTTGGGCGTCCTGTGGTTGAAATCAGGTTTACAAGGATAGGTGATCGGGCGCGCCGCGGCGCGCGGCGGCGTGCGCGATGGGGCCGCGCCAGTACGCCAGTGCCGCGTGACACCAGTCCCGGCGGCGGCCGGGACGCACCACGCCGAAACACAAAGTTCACAAATCCACGCCGCGCGCCGGCTTGACACCCCCGACCCCGATCGTCAAGAATCGCTGATCGGGTTGCCTGCGTGCCAGGCGCACCGCATGCGTCGCGCCGGGGCTGCGGCATTGGTGCCGGCAGCGGTGCTGGCAACCGTGCCGGCATTGATTGATGCCGGCGGCGGCAGTCGCACCGGCAGGCACCGCAAGTACCGCAGCACCGCAAGCACCGCAAACACCGACGGTCTGGCCCCACGGGCAACAGGCCGCACGCTACCGCCAACGTGCCACGCGCACAGGCAACACGCATGGCGCCGGGGAAGCAGCGCAGAACCGCCAGGCGATCTTTCCGGGTCCGCTTCCCTTGCATGGGAACAAGCGCAAGCGGGCCGCCAAATTCCAGGGAGGCTCCCTTGCGCCAGAACGCCCGCAACAGCACCAAGCCCGCCGCCGCAACCGCCGGCACCGCCGCCAGCGCGCCGCTGCCGTCCGGCTCCGTCCTCAGCCAGCACGGCGAGCTCATCACCGAACTGATCGACCTGGCCGTCGCCGCCGGCCCCAAACCCGATTCCCGCGTGCCCGAGCTTGCCGGCCTGATCGAGGTGCTGGGCGAGGAAATCCGCCAGCGCGTGACCAGCGGCTGCGCCGAGCTCGAGAACGTCGGCGCGGGGCTGGACAGCGTGCTGACGCTGGCGGACATGCAAAGCGAGAGATCGGAGGATGCCTACGGCATGTACTGCCTGCTGAAGCTGCTCAAGCAGCAGCTCGACAAGGCAACGGGACAGTTGCGGCAGGTGCTCTGAGCCGGGCGCGCGCCGCTACCACGCGGCGGCGGCCGGGAAGCAGCAAGGAAGCGGCAAGGACAAGGACCGGGAAACCGGGGGCCGGCGCGGGCCCCGGCGGTTCAGGCCGTGGTGTTGACCATCGAGCCCGAGGCGCTGCCGCTCTCGGCCAGCAGGGCCTGGGTCAGCGCGCCCATGGCCGTCTGCAGCGATGCCGAGGTGGAGGCGACCTGGGACTGGATCGCGCCCATCGCGGCCGCCTTGGACTCGTCGTCCATCTTGCTGGCCTGGATGGACTGGAGCTGGCGCTGTTCCTCGGCCAGTTGCTTCTGCAGGTCGGCGATCTGTTTCTTCAGCTGCTTGACGGTGTCGGACTCGGTGCTGCTGCTGTCGCTGCTGGAGCCGCTGGCGCCGCTGGCGCCGCCGGCAGGCGCGGCGCCCGACAGCGACGGGCCGGCAACGCGGCCGCCCGCGGCAGCACCGGACGATGCCGACGACGCGGACGCGGCCTGGCTGTCCTGATTGCCCTGCTTGTCGGCCTGGGCGGCGTTGACGGGGGTGCTCGATCCGGGCAGCGTCACCTGCGGGTTGACTACGCTGATGCTCGACATGTCGGGTTGTCCGTTACGTTGGGGATGACCACATCATCGGCACGATCCCGCGAAACTTTAGGGCGAACAGAACCCGCGCACCCGTTTATTTGTCGACGATGGTGCCGAGGTTGACCCGCACGCGCCGCAGCAGGCCGATCAGCTGGTCGCGCTCGGGCGCGCTCAGGCCGGCCAGCGCTTCCGCGGCCACCTCGTCGCCGACGCGGCGCGCCTTGTCCAGCGCCATCTCCGCCTTGTCCGTCATGCGCACCACGCGCTCGCGGCGGTCGTCGGGGTTGGGCTGGCGCTCGATCCAGCCGCCCTCCTCCATGCGGTCGAGCAGGCGGCCGGCGGAGATCGGCGCCACCTCCAGCAGATCGGCCAGCCGCGCCTGGTTGACCTCGCCGTAGTGGCTCAGGTAGGCCAGCGCGCGGCACTGCGCGCGGGTCAGGTCGAGCGAGGACTTGGCCAGGTCGTCGAAGCGCTTGCCGCACAGGCGCCCGACATCCGAGACCAGGAAGCCAAAGCGCTTTTCGAGTTTCGTTTCCATGCAGCGATTGTACAAAGATCCGGGCGGCGCCCCGCGCATGCCACGCATGGGCGTCGCCGCCGTATAATAAGCATGCTTATCATCCTGCCAGGCCGTCCCCCGACATGTCCTCCCTAGCGGTGCCCGCGCGCGCCGAGACGCCGCTCAACCGGCCCATGATCACCATCGCGGTCATGGCCGCGACCCTGATCCAGACGCTCGACAGCACGATTGCCAATGTTGCGCTGCCGCACATGCAGGGCAGCCTGTCCGCCTCGCAGGACGAGATCACCTGGGTGCTGACCTCCTACATCGTGGCCGCGGCGATCGCCACGCCGCTGACCGGCTGGCTGTCCGACCGGCTCAGCGTCAAGCGGCTGCTGGCCATCTCCATCGCCGGCTTCACGGTGGCGTCGGCCTTCTGCGGACTGTCCGAGACGCTCGCGCAGATCGTCGCCTCGCGGCTGCTGCAGGGGCTCTTCGGCGCCGCGCTGGTGCCGCTGTCGCAGTCGATCCTGCTCGACATCAACCCGCGCGAGAAGCAGGGCCAGGCGATGGCGGTGTGGGGCATGGGCGTGATGGTGGGGCCGATCCTGGGCCCCACGCTGGGCGGCTGGCTGACCGACAGCTACAACTGGCGCTGGGTGTTCTTCATCAACGTGCCGATCGGCGCCTTCGCGCTGTCCGGCGTGCTGTCGTTCCTGCCGAGCCGGGCGCCGCGGCGCAGCGTGAAGTTCGACGCCTTCGGCTTCGTCACGCTGGGGCTGGCCATCGGCGCGCTGCAGGCCATGCTGGACCGCGGCGAGCAGCTCGACTGGTTCGGCTCGCTCGAGATCCGCGTCGAGGCCATCCTGGCGGCGCTGGCCTTTCTGTATTTCATCGCGCACACGGCCACGGCCGGCCCCGGCTCCTTCTTCCGCTACCAGTTGCTCAGGGACCGCAACTTCACCACCGGCGCCTGCTTCATCTTCGTGATCGGCGCGGTGATGTACGCCACGCGCGCGCTGCTGCCGCCGATGCTGCAGAACCTGATGGGCTACCCGGTCGCCACCACCGGGCTGGTGACGGCCCCGAGCGGCGCCGGCACCATGCTGGCCATGCTGCTGGCCGGGCGCCTGCTCAGGCGCATCGACGCGCGCCTGCTGCTGCTCTGCGGCTTCCTGATCTCGGCCTTCGCGCTATGGCAGATGATGCAGTACACCATCGTGCTGTCGGTGTCGGACATCGTGTGGCCCGGCATCATCCAGGGCTTCGGGCTGGGGCTGGTGTTCGTGCCGCTGAGCGCGCTGACCTTCTCCACGCTGACGCCCGAGCTGCGCGCGGACGGCACCGCCACCTACAGCCTGATGCGCAATATCGGCAGCAGCATCGGCATCTCGGTGATCCAGACGCTGATGACGCGCAACACCCAGGTCGCGCACGCCGACCTCGCCGCCAACGTCAGCATCTTCAACCCGGCCATGCAGTCGATGCTGGCCGGCGGCTCGCGCTACGACCTCGCCGTGCTCAACCAGTCGATCAACCAGCAGGCGGCGATGATCGCCTACCTCAACGACTTCAAGGTCATGTTCGTGGCCACGCTGCTGGTGGTGCCGCTGATCCTGCTGATCCGGCCCAGCCACCACGCCGACGAGGCGGTCGCCCACGCGGCGATGGACTGAAGGCCGCGCGCTCAGGCCGCGCCGGCCGCGCGCGCCTGCTGGTCGAGGTACCGCGCCACCGCGCGCTGGAACACCGGCAGCTTGCCGGTGAAGAAATGGTTGGCGCCCGGCACCACCACCACCGGCAGCTCCTGCGGGCGCGCCCAGTCGAACACCCCCTGCAGCGGCGCGTTGGCGTCCTGCTCGCCGTGGACGACCAGGGCGCCGGCCGGCACCGCCGGGGTGTCGTAGCTGCGCCCGGCCGGCACCGGCCCGGCCGGCATGCCGGCCAGCACCAGGCTCGCCACGCGCTCGCCGCCGGCCGTGAGCCGCTGCGCCACGCGCGTCTGCACATAAGCCCCGAACGAGAACCCGGCCAGCGCCAGCGACAGGCCCGGATGCGCGCGCATGAGCTGCCCGACCACCGCCAGGGTGTCCTCGGTCTCGCCCTCGCCCGCGTCGTGCTGGCCCTGCGTGCCGCCCACGCCGCGGAAATTGGGGCGCACGGCGAGCCAGCCGCGCGCCTCGAACAGCCGCGCCAGCGCCACCGGGATCTTGTGCGTGGCGCTGCCGCCGAGCAGCGGATGCGGATGGGCGATCACGGCGATACCCTTGAGGGCGCCCGGCGGCGTGTCGGCCAGGGCCTCGACGCGGCCGGCGGCGCCGTCGAACCAGAGCGTGTTGTCGGGAGAGGAAGACGAAAGCGAGGACATGAGGGGCGAGGGGCGAGGGGCGAGGAGCGCGGAAGACGGAAAGCGGCGCGCGCAGATGCGCGGCGACCCGGCATTGTAATGCGCCGGGCGCACGATGGCCGGCGCGCCGCCCGGCGGCCCGCGAGCGGCCGCGCCCGGCCGCAAGTAGAATGCACCTCGCCATACCAAGACAGGAGACAGCCATGCCGATTCCCGCCACGCTGGCGTGCCTTTGCGGCCAGGTCCGGTTGCGCATCGCCGGCGAGCCGGTGGCGAGAGCCAATTGCCACTGCCAGGCCTGCCGCGACTTCTACGCGACCCCGGTATTCGCCGCCACCGCCTGGGAGCCCGCGCAGGTAACGGTCGCGCACGGCGCCGGGCACGTGGCCACCTATCACCACGCCACCCGCGCGCTGCAGCGCCAGTTCTGCCGCCATTGCGGCGAGACCCTGTTCGGCATCAACCGCCTGGGCATGTCGGTGGTGCCCAACAGCCTGTTCGCGCGCGCCGCCGGCGGCACGCTGCCCGAAGCGCTGCAGCCGGCCATGCACCTGTTCTACCGCCACCGCGTGGTGGACGTGGCCGACGACCTGCCCAAGTACCTCGACGACTGGGACGGCCCGCTGCACAAGGCCGGCTTCTGAAACGCCGGCGGCGCGCGCCGCCTACGCGCCCAGCCCGCGCAGGAACGACAGGCTCGGCGCGAAGAAATACTCGCCGCCCTTCATCGTGACGTGCCCGGAGAAATCCAGCGGGTCGCTCAGCGTCTGGCCGTAGACCACCGGCCAGCGCTGCTTGCCGCCGCCGGCCGGCTGCCCGATGACGGGATCGATGCCGGTGCCGCTGCCGGGGAAGCCGACGTTGTTGACCCACTTGACCTGCGTGAATTCGAACTGCCCGGCGATGTCGCTCTGGTAGGCCATGAACAGCAGCCCCACGCCGCCGGACGGCTTGTTGTCGATGCGGCCGTCGTTGGGATCGTCGCTGCGCGCGCCGTAGGGAATGCCCCGTCGCGCCATCAGGTGGCTCTTCGAGTTGGCGATGCCGTCGCGCGGGTTGCTCTTGCGGATATGCCCGGCGAACGGGCATTTCAGGCCATCGGGATCGCCCGCGTAGCTGAAGTTGTTGGGCACGCCCGGCGCCGCGAACGGCAGCTCGTCCGCGGACGCGACCACGGGCGTGCCGTTCTCGAAGCGGCCCACCACGCTGGCGCCGGCACGCTCGCCGATGCCGCCGAGCGTGTCGGCCAGCGCGTCCTCCCGCGCCTTGAAGGCCTTCACGTCCTGCTCCAGCTTGCGGAACACGAAATAGCTGCCGAAGCTCACCGCGAGCTTGCCGCCCGGGTCTTTGGCCAGCACCTGGCTCAGCGGAATGGCGGGGTTCCACTTGTCGATGCCGTCCGTGTTCTGCTGCTCGTTGTCCACGTCTTCCTGCAGCGGCAGCGGCTGGCTGCGGCCATCGACATAACCGAAATGCTCGATGCCCTGCTGGTCGCTGTTGAACAGCGCGTTGCCCATCTCCTCGCCGGCGATGCGCACCGCGCCCAGCGTGGCGGCCACGAGCTGGCGGAACTGCGCCGCGTCGCGGTCGCGCTGCGCGGCGGTGCTGCTGGCGATCAGCATCATGGCGTGCACGTCGCCGGCGAACGCGCCGCCCCAGGTAGACGGCGCCGGGTCGCCCAACTGGCGCGCCTTCATGCCGGCGAGGAAGGCGGCGTCGCCGGGCCTGGCGTCGGCGCGGCCCAGCGCGTCATAGCCTTTGGCGGTGAGCAGCAGCGAAACGAAGGTGCCCGCGTCCAGTCCCGAGGCCTTGAACACCAGCGCGCCGGTCAACTGGTCCAGCGCCGAGCCGATCTGCACGGCGAGCGAAGACAGGAAGTGCCGGCTCGCGGCCTGCCGGGCCGGATCGAACACCAGGAACAGATTGGCCGTGCTATGCCGGCCGTGGCCCTTGAGGATGTTCCCCTGCAGGTCGCTGAGCATGGCAAGCTCCGCGGCCGCGCTTGGCGTGGCGGCGGCGAGGCTTTTCTTCCATGACAAGGTCTGGCTGAGATCGAGGTCCATATTTCCTCCTTGCTGGAGATTGGACGTGACCGGTTCCCCCGGATGCGGCCGCCCGCCGGGCAAGGCGCGGCTGGCGCGGCTCAACCACTCTAGGCACTCGGCGTGGCGGTGCAATTAGATCGATTGCAGGGGAGTGATGCGGCGTTTCTACTTCGTAAGGATGATGAAACGCCGGCCGGCGCCGACCTTCCCGACCCGCGCCCAACCCGCGCCAACATCGCAAAAATGCCCGGAAACCCGTCAAAAATTCCAGGTCGCGCCAACGCGCAGGGTGCGCGGCTCGGCCGGATGGACATGGTGGTCGTCGATGCCCGCGGGCGCGCCGCCGGCGCCGGGCGGCGAGGCCTCGCCCTTGAGCAGCGAGGCGTAGTAATAATCGATATCGTTGGCGCGCCGGCCCAGCGCGTTCAGCACTTCGGCGAAGACCCGCACGTTCTTCAGCACGCGGTAGCCGAGCTTCAGGTTGACCAGGAACGACGACGCCGAGCGCACGCTGTCGTCCTCGACCAGCGGGCGCGGGCCGAAGTAGCGCATGCGCGCGCCGAACGACCAGCGCCCGCGCTCGGCCGACACGCCCATCGACGCGGTGGCCTGGATCGCTTCGGGAATATCGTCGCCCACGCTGTCGTGGTCGCGGTAGCGCGCGCGGGAGAAGGCCGCGTCGGCATCGACGATGATGCCCGGCGCCGGCACGTAGTACGCCGCCAGCTCAACGCCGGTGCGGCGGCTCGGCCGGCTCGGCTCGGTGGTGCCGCTGTCGCCCGAGAACACCAGCTCGGAGCCGATGTCGAGCCGCCACAGCGAGGCCGACAACTGCAGGCCCGGCAGCACGTCGGCGCTGCGCACGCCCAGCTCGTAGCCGGTGGCCGGCACCAGCACGCTGACCTTCCGCGCGGGCGCGCCGCTGGCCGGGTCCACCGTGGTGGTGGCGCCGCGCACGTCGTTGCTGTGATAGCCGCGGCCCCAGTTGAGGAACACGTCGGTATGCGCGCCCGGCGACAGCACCAGGCCCAGCTTGGGGCTGACGATGTGGTCGCCGCCGTTGCCGGAGTTGGCCGGGTTGTCGCTGGCCACGCCGTACCAGAACTGGTCCGCGCGCAGGCCGGCCACGGTGCGCAGCCACGGCAGCCACTGCACGGCGTTGCGCGCGTAGAGCGCGGCGCTGGTCTCGTTGACGCGGTCGCTGCGCACCTGCTGGTAGACCTGCCGCGCCTCGGTGCCGTAGAGCGCGATGGGGTCGAGCCGGTCGTAGCGCAGTTGCGTGCCGAGCTCGGTCTCCGCGTCGCGCCCGGCCAGCTTGCCGAACCACGTGCGCGCGGCATTGGCGCCGGTGGTCACGCGGTTCTCGAACTGCTCGAACTGGTCGCCGCGCCCGGGGTTGTCGAGCGCGTAGGTGAAGTCGGAGAACAGTTGCAGGCGGCTCTTGATGACGTAGGCATTGGCCTTGACCAGCCCGTCCGGCAGCGGCCGCTGCCAGTCCGCCGACAGGCTGTAGCGCGACGACGCGCCGCCGTCGCTCGGGTCGATGTAGCCGAAGCGCGAGATCAAACCCTGGTCGATGGCGCGCTGCGGCACCTGGTCGGTGGACTGCCAGCGGTTCTTGTAGGCCATCGCCGTGACTGCCACGCGCTCGCCGCCGCCCAGCGGCAGGCTGTAGCGCAGCACGCCATTGAGCTTGTGCACGCCCTCGGGCAGCACCCACGGCCCGTTCTCGCCCATCCATTCCAGCCCGTACAGCAGCGTGCCGGGCCCCGCCTGAAGCGAGTCGGCCAGCAGCCCGCGGCGGTAGCCGTGCTGGCCGATCTCGCCCTGGGCGATGCCCCGCGGCAGGCTCGGCGCGTAGTCCATGCGCACCGCGCCGGCGGCGGAGAAATCGCCCTCCTCGGCATGGTAGGTGCCCTTCTTGTAGGCGATGCCGCCGACCAGCTCGGGGATGACGAAATTGAGGTCGGTATAACCCTGGCCATGCGCGTGGGTGCGCATGTTGACCGGCATGCCGGCCACCGTGGTGGCGAGGTCGGTGCCGTGGTCGAGATTGAAGCCGCGCAGGAAATACTGGTTGGCCTTGCCGTCGCCGCTGTGCTGCGTGACGATCAGGCCCGGCACGGTCTCGAGCAGCTCGCCGGGCCGCAGCAGCGGCCGGGTCTCGAGCTGCTCGCGCGTGACGTAGCCCTCGCTGGCGCTGTCGCCGGCCAGCGCTTCGGCCGGCGCGCCGCGGACCGTCACCGCCTGCAACTGCGCATCGGGCCCGGCCTGCTGCAGGCCGCCCGCGCCGGCGACGCCGTGCAGCCCCGCGCCGCAGCTTGCCGCGGCCCACAGCGCCAGCCGCAGCGGGCGGCGGCGCAACGCGCGCGGCAGGCCGGCAATGGCGGGCGC
>NZ_AQPL01000232.1:0-11387 GCF_000395345.1 Cupriavidus sp. WS
CCCGCCGGGTCCGGGAAGCGCGGCAGGCGCCGGAGGTAGTCCCGCATCGTTATTTTTTTGCAATATGAAAATGTATGAAATTTTTAGCAAACTTCATACCACCGGGCAAGCACCATCACGGTGCGGATGTCCGGCGTCTTTCACTCGTGCGGGTGAGGATGCGGATCGGGATGCGGATGCGGGTGGGAGTGCGAGTGGAAGTCGTCGGCCTCGGCCATGACCACGTTCAGCGTCGCCTGGCGCACGCCGCGCTCGCTGCCGATGGCGTCGGCAAGCTGCCGCACGGCGCTGGCCGGGCCTTTCAGGATCACCGTCTCGATGCAGTTGTCGCTGTCGAGGTGGGCATGCATGGTCGAGACCGTGAGGCTGTGATGGGCGTGCTGGATGCGCGTGAGCCGCTCGGCCAGCTCGCGCTCGTGGTGGTTGTAGACGTAGGACAGGTTGGCCACGCAGGGGCCGTCGGCATCGCAGGCCTCGCGCCAGCGGTCGAGGTGGCTGCGCAGGATGTCGCGCACCGCCTCGGAGCGGTTGTCGTAGCCGCGCTCGGCGATCAGCCGGTCGAATTCCTCGGCAAGCTGGTTGTCCAGCGAAATGGTGAAGCGTTCCATGATGGGAGCGAGAAGGCCGGACGGGATGCGCGCGCCTACTTCGAGCGGCTGCTGTCGCCGCCGAGCGGGTCGAGCGTGATCTGCACCTGGCGCAGCACGCCCTGGTCGTCGAAGTAGCAGTTGAACAGCGAGGACAGCATGCCGTCCTGGCGGAAGCGGTAGGACCACACCAGGCGCCGCATCAGCGGGAAATACTGCACCGGCTCGCGCGGCTTGCCGAAATGCTCTTCCACGTCGCGCTGGGTCCAGACGTCGACGCGGGCCTTGTAGATTTCCGCGTTGGTCAGCATCTGGCGGAAGCTGGTCAGCTTGCCGGCGGCGTCGAAATCGGCCGCGTAGGCCTGGTAGCCGAGCGGCTGCCGCGAGTAGATCCAGCGGGTCGTGCCGTCGGCCAGGTGGTAGACGTCGGTCGGGTTGCCGAAGGTGGTCTTGACCGCGTCTTCGGGCGCGCCGATCATCTTCTGCGCCGTTTCCACCGGCTGCAGCAGCGTGCAGGCCGGCAGCATGGCGGCGGCCGCGCACAGCAGCCAGCCGCCGAGATATCGTGAGGTAGTCTTCATGGTTTCGCTTCAGGTCCGGGCCGGCGCGGCGGGCACGCTGGCCGGCCGCGAAACGGCGGCGCGGCGGCCCGGGGCGCCGCGCCAGCCTGCAATATAGATCATCGGCCGGCATGGCGTGCGGGCCTGCCGTGAAGCCGCCATTTGCGGACACCGCCGCGGCAGACGATAATTGCGCGGCCGCGCAAGCCGCGCGGCGCTGTCCTCGCCGGTTCTCTTCCTCGCCTCCATGCAGCCACACCAAGGCCTACCCCGTCCCCAACGCACCTGGGCCATCCTCACCGTGTTCTGCGGCCTCATCATGGCCGTGCTCGACGGCTCGATCGCCAACATCGCGCTGCCGTCGATCTCGCGCAAGCTCGCCTCCGACCCGAGCAGCACCATCTGGGTGGTCAACGCCTACCAGCTCACCGTCACGGTGTGCCTGCTGCCGCTGTCCTCGCTGGGCGACATCCTCGGCTACAAGCGCGTGTACCGCACCGGGCTGGCGATCTTCCTGCTCGGCTCGCTGCTGTGCGCGCTCTCGCCCACGCTGCCGGTGCTGGTGGCCGCGCGCGTGCTGCAGGGCATCGGCGGCGCCGGCATCATGAGCGTGAACACGGCGCTGGTGCGCTTCATCTACCCGCCCACCAAGCTCGGCCGCGGCATCGGCCTCAACGCGCTGGTGGTCGGCATCACCATCGCCGTGGGGCCGTCGGTGGGCGCGCTGATCCTGTCGGTGGCAAGCTGGCAATGGCTGTTCGCCATCAACGTGCCGGTCGCGGTGTTCGCGCTGCTGCTCGCGCGCAGCGCGCTGCCGGCCACGCCGCCGCAGCCGCACGGCTTCGACTACCGCAGCGCGCTGCTGTCGACGGTGGTGTTCGCGCTGTTCATCCTCAGCGTGGACGCCGCCGGGCACGCCGGCCTGCGCGCCGCCGCGGCCGCCGGGCTGGCGGCGGCGGCGCTGCTGGGCTGGTGGCTGGTGCGCATGCAGCACGGCAAGCCCGCGCCGCTGGTGCCGGTGGACCTGTTCCGCAGCCGCGCCTTCACGCTGGCGGTGGGCACCTCGTTCTGCTCGTTCATGGCGCAGATGCTGTCCTTCGTGGCGCTGCCGTTCTACCTGGAATACCAGCTTGGCCGCTCGCTGCACGAAACCGGCCTGCTGATCACGCCGTGGCCGCTGATGGTGGCGGTCATGGCGCCGCTGTCGGGCCGGCTGTCGGACCGCTATCCGGCCAGCATCCTGGCCGGCATCGGCCTGGCGCTGCTCGGCAGCGGGCTGGTCGGCCTGGCCATGCTCGGCCCGGAGGCGTCGAGCTTCGACATCGGCTGGCGCATGGCGATGTGCGGGCTCGGCTTCGGCCTGTTCCAGTCGCCCAACAACCGCGCCATGATCGGCGCCACGCCGCCCGCGCGCAGCGGCGGCGCCAGCGGCGCGCAGGCAACCACGCGGCTGCTCGGGCAGACCACCGGCACCGCCATCGTCGCGCTGCTGTTCAGCATCGAGCCGTCCGGCGCGGCCCGGCTGGCGCTGTTCGTCGCGGCCGCGGTGGCCGCGGCGGGCGCGGTGGTGAGCTTCAGCCGGCTGCGCAGCGGCAGCGGCTCGCAGGCGCAGGGCGCGGCCGAGGCGGACATCTGAGCGAAGGGCGCGTGGCGCGGCGCCGCCGGGGAAGCTCGCCGGCGCCGCCAGCACGCCCGGACACGGCGCCCAATGTCCGCGGCAACGTCAGGGATAGCCAGCGATGGCGCGGCCGCCTCCCCATGTCGGCTGACGCGGCAGGCGAACACGGGAAGCCGGCACCCGCGCCGGGCGCCGAATGCCGGAAGGCTCGCGCTACTCCGCCTTCGCGCCCGACTCCTTCACCACCTTGGCCCACTTCGCGATCTCGCTGCGCTGGTAGCTGGCCAGCTTCTCCGGCGTGCCGAGCACCGGGTCCAGGCCCAGCGTCTTGAGCTTGGCCTGCACGTCGGGCAGCGTATAGATGCGGTTGAGCTCGGCGTTGAGCCTGGCGATCACATCCTTGGGCGTGTTGGCCGGCGCGAAGATGGCGAACCACGAATCGGCCTCGAAGCCGGGCAGGCCCTGCTCGGCCAGCGTGGGGATGTCCGGCGCCGAGGCGGTGCGCTTGGCGCTGGTCACGCCCAGCGCGCGCAGCTTGCCTTCCTTGACCACCGGCAGCGCCGACGGCAGGTTGTCGAACATCATCGTGATGTGGCCGCCGAGCAGGTCGGGGATGGCCATCGCGCGGCCCTTGTAGGGCACGTGCGTGATCTTGACGCCCGCCATCGAGTTGAACAGCTCGCCCGCCACGTGCAGCGAGGTGCCGACGCCCGGCGTGCCGAACGTGAGGCCGCCCGGCTTGGCCTTGGCCAGCGCGATCAGTTCCTGCACGTTCCTGGCCGGCACGGAAGGGTTGACCACCAGCACGTTGGGCGTGGACGCGACCAGGATCACCGGCGTGAAGTCCTTGACCATGTCGTATGGCATGTGCGCGTAGAGCGCGCCGTTGATCGAGTGCGTGCCCACCGTGCCCATCGCCAGCGTGTAGCCGTCGGGCGCGGCGTGGGCCACGGCCTCGGCGCCGATGTTGCCGCCGGCGCCGGGCTTGTTGTCGACCACCACCGGCTGGCCCAGCGAGATCTTCTCCGAGAAGATGCGCGCCAGGATGTCCGGCGCGCCGCCGCTGGGAAAGCCGACCACGAGCCGGATCGGCTTGGACGGATAGGTGTCCGCGCGCGCCGGCGGCGCCGACAGGACGGACAAGGCGGTGCAGGCGGCCAGCATGGCCGCCGCGAGAGGTTTGCTGCGCATGGTTGTCTCCAGGTGTTTTTTTGCTTTTTGGGTAATACCGGTACTGCCGATGCTGCGGGTGCCGCGCGGCGCGCGGCCTTGCTCACTGCTTACACCACGCTGCCGCCGAACTCCGCCATCACTTTATCGTGCAGGCGGCGCATTCCCTTGAGCCAGCGGTCGTAGTCCTGGCCCTTGCGCTGGTAGTACTCCAGCACTTCGGGGTGCGGCAGGATCAGGAAGCGCTCGTCCTTCACGCCGGCGAGCGTGACCTGCGCCACGTGCTCCGGCGTGACCGAGCCGGCCTGCAGGAAGCCCTTGCGCGAGCCGTCCTCGCCGAACAGCATGTTGGTCTGCACGCCCTGCGGGCAGATGCAGCTTACCTTGATGCCGCGCTCGCCGTAGGTGATCGACAGCCATTCGGCGAAGCCGATGGCCGCGTGCTTGGTCACGGCGTAGGGCGCCGAGCCGATCTGCGACAGCAGCCCGGCGGCCGACACGGTGTTGACGAAATAACCCTCGCCGCGCGCCAGCATCTGCGGCAGCACCGCGCGCGCGGCGTGGATGTGGGCCATCACGTTGATCTCCCAGATGCGCTGCCATTCCTGCGCGCTGGCGTCGAGGCCCTTGCGCAGGATGATGCCGGCGTTGGAGCAGAACACGTCGACCTGGCCGAAGCGCCCGGTGGCGGCATCGGCCAGCGCCTGCACCGCGGCGGCGTCGGCCACGTCGGCGCGCTGCGCGAAGACCTGGCAGGCGGGACTGGCCTGCGCCAGCTCCGCGGCCACCGTGCGCACGCCGGCCTCGTCGAGGTCGGCCACCGCCACGCCGCGCGCGCCGCCGGCGGCGAAGGCCAGCGCCAGCGCGCGCCCGATGCCGGTGGCGGCGCCCGTCACGATCACGGTCTTGTTGCGGATGTCCATCGTTGTCTCCTTTGTTTTCTTTGTCTGTATTGCCTGCTGGATGTCTGGCCCTTGCGGCGCATGTCCGCCGGGCCGCGTCGATGCGCGATGATGCCCGTTGCCCGCTTATCCGTGCCCCTGCCACAGGCGCCCCTGCAGCGCGTCGGCGAGTTCGCGGATGCGCGGGCCGAGATTGCCGTCGAGGATCTCGGGCGCGAGCCGCGTGGCCGCGCCGCCGATGTTGATGGCCAGCACTTCGGCGCCGCCTTCGAGCACCACCGGCGCGGCCGCGCCGCTCACGGTGCGGTCCCATTCCGCGTGCGCCACGCAGAAGCCGCGCCGGCCGTAGTCGCGCAGCGCGCGCTCTAGCTTGGCGCGCAGCGGCGCCCAGCGGCTGCCGTAGAACTGTTCGAGGTCGGCGATGGCGGCGGCGCGCCGCGGCGCTTCCAGCCCGGCCAGCCACGCGCGGCCGATGGCGGAGGTGGCGGTGGGCAGGCGCGAGCCCGGCGCCAGCCGCATCACCAGCGCGCCGCGCGGCTGGCAGACCTCGAGGTAGACCATCTCGTGGCGGTCGGCGGTGGCCAGCGCCACGGTGCAGTCGGTGGCGAACGCGAGCGACTGCATCAGCGGCCGCGCGATCTCGCGGATGCGCGAGCCGGCGAGGTAGCGCTGGCCGAGCACCATCGCGCCTTGCCCGAGGCGGTATTTCTCGAGCGATTCGGAATAGATCAGGTAGCCCAGGCTGGTGAGCGTGTAGGTCAGGCGCGAGACGGTCGGGCGCGGAATGCCCGCGCGCCGCGCGAGCTCGGCATTGCCGAGGTAGTCGTCGTGCGGGCCGAACGCGCGCAGCAGGTCCAGTCCGCGCGCCAGCGCGGTGACGAAGTTGCGGTCGTCGCGCGCGGCGTCGGCGAGCGCGCCGGCGCACGGCGGCAGCGTATCGGCATCGGCGTCGGGCACGGACGCGTGCACGGATGCCGGCACAGGCACGGACGCGGGCGACAGCGGGATCGACGAGGTGCGCTTCATGGATGGCGGCGACGCTGGAGACGGGCTGCAAACCGCGGGCCGTGAACTGCGGACCGCGGGCCGCGGGAGGACGCATTCCGCACCGCGCCGGCATGCCGAAGAAAACGGGTTGCGCCGGCTATTTCGCTGTGCGGAAGACTATTCCGTATTCCTTGACTGTGCCTCAGGCCGTATGCAACAGTCAATGAAAACGAACGATCGTGCTGGAAAGTGCATATGCATGCAAACGCATCGCGCTTTCACCGGCCGACGACGCCGGCAGCGAGGCATCGCCCTCGCCCCGCCAATCCGCACTGCACAGGCATTGCACAGGAGACAGAACATGCACCGCACGACCCGCCAAGCCGCGTCACCGCCCGGCTGATCCCGCCCTCGCCTCATGAGCGGCGCCGCCTTCGCGCGGCGCCGCACGTTCCACGCCATCCGCGCCGCGGATTGCGTGTCTTCGTTCGTGATCCGCAAAGAGGTAAGCCGAGATGTTGTTTCTCCAACAAGTCCTGAACGGCCTCACGCTGGGCGGCGTGTACAGCCTGGTGGCGCTGGGCCTGACGCTGGTCTACGGCATCCTGCACGTGCCCAATTTCGCGCACGGCGCGTTCTACATGGCCGGCGCCTACGTCTCGTACTACATGATGGCCGCGCTCGGCCTGAACTACTGGCTGGCGATGGGCGCGGCGGCGCTCGCGGTGGCGGCGCTGTCGATGCTGGCCGAGCGCCTGGTGTTCCATCCGCTGCGCAACGCGCCGGAGCTGCACGACATGATCGCCGCCATCGGCATCATGCTGTTCCTCGAAGCCGGCGCGCAGGCGCTGTGGGGCGCGGACTTCCTGCGCATGCCCACGCCCTACGGCCAGATGGTGGAGCTGTTCGGCCTGACCGCGCCGGCGCAGCGCCTGCTCATTATCGCCGCCGCGTTCGGCCTGATGGTGCTGCTGCACCTGTTCCTCACGCGCACCGTGACCGGCTCGACCATCGTGGCGATGGCGCAGAACCGCGAGGGCGCCGCGCTGGTCGGCATCGACGCCACGCGCGTCACGCTGCTGGTGTTCGCCATCTCGGGCGCGCTGGCGGCCATCGCCGCCACGCTGTACGCGCCGATCAACCTGGTCTACCCGAGCATGGGCAACCTGGTCATCACCAAGGCCTTCGTCATCATCATCCTCGGCGGCATGGGCAGCATCCCGGGCGCCATCGTGGGCGGGCTGATCATCGGCATGGCGGAGAGCTTCGGCGGCTTCTACGTCTCCACCGACTACAAGGACATCATCGCCTTCGTGCTGCTGGTGGCCATCCTGTCGGTCCGGCCGCAGGGCCTGTTTGCCGGCAAGACCGCCTGAGGAGCGCAGCATGACCAAGACACTGCAAGGCAAGACCGGCTGGGCGCTGCTGCTGGCGCTCGCCGTCGCGTTTCCGCTCATCACGCCCAACAGCTACTACCTGACGGTGATGACGCTGGCCTTCATCTACGCCATCGCTACGCTCGGGCTGAACCTGATCACCGGCTATACCGGCCAGCTCAACCTCGCGCACGGCGGCTTCATGGCGATCGGCGCGTACACGCTGGGCATCCTCACGGTGGACCACCAGGTGCCGTTCTGGTGGGCGTTCGCGCTGTCGGGTGTGGTGTGCATGGCGGTGGGCTACTTCGTCGGCGTGGTGTCGCTGCGCCTCAAGGGCCATTACTTCTCGATCTTCACGCTGTGCATCGGCTACATCATCTACCTGCTGATCGAGAAATGGGAAAGCCTCACGCACGGCACGGTGGGCCTGATCGGCATCCCGGTGCCGGCCGCGGTGGGCCCGCTCGCGTTCGACAACGTGCAGGCGCAGTACTACCTGGTGCTGTTCTTCCTGGCGGCGGGCACCTTCCTCATGCACCGCATCGTCACCTCGCTGCTGGGCCGCAGCTTCATGGCCGTGCGCAACAGCGACGCGCTGGCCGAGGCGCTGGGCATCAACCTGATGCGCACCAAGGTGCTGTCCTTCGTGCTGTCGGTGGGCTACGCGGGTTTCGCCGGCGCGCTGTACGCGGGCCAGGTGCGCTTTCTCGGCCCCGACATCGCGCGCACCGACCTGACCTTCGACATGGTGATGGCGATGCTGGTGGGCGGAACCGGCACGCTGCTCGGGCCGCTGCTGGGCGCGGTGCTGGTGCCGTGGGTCACGCAGACGCTGCAGTTCCTGCAGGACTACCGCATGCTGGTGTTCGGGCCGGTGCTGGTGCTGCTCATCATCTTCGTGCCGGATGGCATCGTCGGTTCGTGGCTCAAGCGCCAGGCGCGCCGCGCCGCCGCCGCGCGGCGCGGCGGCAAGGACCGCGCGCCGGCCGCCACGCCGGCCAGCGCAACCGCAGCCAACGCAGGAGCCGACCATGCTTGAGATCCGCAACCTGACCCGCAAGTTCGGCGGCCTGACCGCGGTGAACGAGGTCTCGGTCACGTTCGAGACCGGCCACATCAACGCCATCATCGGCCCCAACGGCGCCGGCAAGACCACCTTCTTCAACCTGATCGCCGGCACGCACGCGCCCACCTCCGGGCAGATCCGGTTCAAGGGCCGGGACGTGGCCGGCCTGCGCGCCGACCAGATCGCGCGCCTGGGCGTGGCGCGCACGTTCCAGGCCACCCATCTGTTCGACCGCGCCACGGTGCTCGACAACCTGATCGTGGGCCACCGCCTGCGCACGCACTCGGGCCTGGCCGACGTGCTGTTCAACACGCGCCGGCTGCGCGAGGAAGAGCGCCTGTGCCGCGACAAGGCCGAGGAAGCGCTGGAGTTCGTCGGCCTCGCGCACCTCGCGCACGAGGTCGCCGCGGACATCACGCAGGAAGAGCGCAAGCGCGTGGCCTTCGCGCTGGCGCTGGCCACCGGCGCCGAGCTGCTGCTGCTCGACGAGCCGGCCGGCGGCGTCAACCCGGAAGAGACCGTGGGCCTGGCCGGGCTGATCCGCAAGATGGTCGGCCACGGCAAGACGGTCTGCCTGATCGAGCACAAGATGGACATGATCATGCGGCTGGCCGACAAGATCATGGTGCTCAACTACGGCGAGAAAATCGCCGAGGGCACGCCGGCGCAGATCCAGCAGGACCCGCACGTCATCGAAGCCTACCTGGGAGCCGACCATGTTGCAGCTTGAACGCGTCTCGCTGTCCTACGGCAGCTTCCGCGCGCTGGACAACATCACGCTGCACGCCGGCGCCGGCGAGCTGGTGGTGCTGCTCGGCGCCAACGGCGCCGGCAAGAGCTCGATCTTCCTGGCCATGAGCGGCATCCACCGCGCCAGCGGCGGCACCATGCGCTTCGACGGCCGCGAGCTGTCCGGCATGAAGCCGTCGCAGATCGTGCAGGCCGGGCTGGTGCACTGCCCCGAGGGACGCAAGCTGTTCCCGGCCATGAGCGTGCAGAAGAACCTGACGCTGGGCGCCTACGTGCACCGGCGCGACACGGCCGGCATCCGGCGCTCGCTGGAAGAGGTGTTCGAGATGTTCCCGATCCTGCGGCAGAAGAAGGACGACCCCGCCGGCTCGCTCTCGGGCGGCCAGCAGCAGATGGTGGCGCTCGGCCGCGCGCTGATGAGCCGCCCGCGCGCGCTGCTGCTCGACGAGCCGTCGCTGGGGCTGGCCCCGCTGGTGGTCAAGCAGATGTTCGAGGTGATCCAGCGCATCAACCGCGCCGGCACCACGGTGCTGCTGGCCGAGCAGAACGCCTACGCGGCGCTGGGCATCGCGCACCGCGCCTACGTGATCGAGAGCGGGCGCATCGTGATGGAGGGCGACCGCGACGCGCTGCTCGGGGACGAGGGGGTCAGGCGGGCGTATATCGGGGGCTGACGCCGCCGCGTGTTGCATATTTTCTTCCCTCTCCCGCAGGCGGGAGAGGGAAGAAAACAAGAACAACAACAGGCAGTACCAACACAACAGGAGACAGCCAGATGCAAACCAAGACGATCCGCCGCTTCTTCCCGCTTGCCTTCCCGCTTGCCGCCACCGCCGTGGCCGCGCTGCTGGCATCGGGCGCCGCCTTCGCCCAGGAGGTGGTCAAGCTGGGCTACACCGGGCCGCTGTCGGGCGGCGCCGCGCTGTACGGCAAGAACGTGCTGTCCGGCATCCAGATGGCGGTGGACGAGATCAACGCCGCCGGCCTGGAGGTCAAGGGCAAGAAGGTCAAGCTGGAAGTGGCCGCGCTCGACGACAAGTACGCGCCGGCCGAGGCCGCCATCAACGCGCGCCGCCTGGTGCAGCAGTACAAGACGCCGGCCGTGTTCGTGCCGCACTCGGGCGGCATCTTCGCGCTGCAGGCGTTCAACGAGCAGGAGAAATTCCTGGTGATGGCGTACTCCAGCGTGCCGCGCATCACCGATGCGGGCAACAAGCTGACCATCCGCATCCCGCCGGCCTATACCGGCTACATCGAGCCGTTCGTCAAGGCGCAGATGAAGCGCTACGGCAAGAACGTGGCGCTGGCGCCGGCCGACCACGACTACGCCAAGGCCTGGGTGCAGGCCTTCGTGCCGGCATGGGAAGGCGCGGGCGGCAAGGTGGTGGCCAACAACCCGATGTCCTACACCAAGGCCACCGACTTCTACAGCGGCGTGTCGCGCGTGCTGGCCGACAAACCCGACGTGATGTTCGTGGGCGGCCCGTCCGAGCCGACCGCGCTGGTGGTCAAGCAGGCGCGCGAGCTGGGCTTCAAGGGCGGCTTCATCGTGATGGACCAGGCCAAGCTCGACGAGATGGCCAAGGTCACGGGCGGCCTGGGCATGCTCGAAGGCGCGATCGGCGTGATGCCCCTGGCCAACGACAGCCGTCCGGCCGCGCAGACCTACAACGCCAAGTACAAGAAGCTGCACGAGGGGCGCGACGCCACCACCGAGATGTCGCTCAACTACACGATGGTGTACGTGCTGGCCAATGCGATGAAGCTGGCCGGCACCACCAGCGACGTGGCCGCGATCCGGGCCAGGATGCCGGAAGCGGTGAAGACGCTGGCCAGGGACGCCAACCCCAACGAGATCGAGAGCATCGACGCCAGGGGCGGCACCGTGGCCGATACCGTGGTGGGCTGGGTGCAGGGCGGCAAGATCGCCCAGGTGCGGCTGTCGGAACTGGCCAGGTAACGCTGCGCCGGACCGCGCGCGCCGGCCGGCGGCCAGCGCGCGCTTCGTGTCTCCCGCGTCCGGTCACCCGGCGACGGCGCCTAGGTGTGCTGCTGCTGGCGCTGCAGCTCCTGCTGGCGGCGCTGCTGCTCCTGTTGCTGGCGCTGCATGTTCTGCTGCTGGCGTTGCATTTCCTGCTGCTGCCGCTGCATCTGCTCTTGCTGCTGGCGCTCCATCACCTGCTGCTGGCGCTGCTGCTCCTGGACCTGGCGCTCCTGCTGCTGGCGCATCTGCATGCGCTGCTGCTCCATCTGCTGGCGCTGCATTTCCTGCTGCTGCCGCTGCATGGCCTGCTGTTGCTGCAAGGCCTGCTGGGCGCGCTGCTGCTCGCCGCGCTGGCGTTCCAGTTGCTGGCGCTGCATCTCCTGC
>NZ_AQPL01000233.1:0-4842 GCF_000395345.1 Cupriavidus sp. WS
CGCTTCTCGGTGGCGCAGGTCTGATCGTAGATCAGCACGGTGACGCCGGCGGTATCGCGCAACTGCAACTGGATCTCGTCGAGCCGGTCACGGTGATGCACGGTCACGCCGGCGGGCAGCATGGCGCCGTCGCCGTATTTTTCCGGCTCGTCGGTCACGACCACGATCCTGCTGGCGCCTTCGGCCAGCACCTGGTGGGCGATCTGCGGCACCGTCAGCACGCCGTCGACCGGCTGGCCGCCGGTCATGGCCACGGCGTCGTTGAACAGGATCTTGTAGGTGATGTTGGCCCTGGCCGCGATCGACGCGCGCACGGCCAGCAGACCGGAGTGGAAGTAGGTGCCGTCGCCGAGGTTGACGAACACGTGCTTCTCGCCGGTGAAGTGCATCTGGCCGGTCCACGCCACGCCCTCGCCGCCCATCTGGCTGAAGGTGTCGGTATTGCGGTCCATCCACAGCGTCATGTAGTGGCAGCCGATGCCGGCCATCGCGCGCGAGCCTTCCGGCACGCGCGTCGAGGTGTTGTGCGGGCAGCCCGAGCAGAACCACGGCTTGCGCTCGACCGCGATGCGCGGGCGCGCGGCCTCGCGCTCCTTGGCCTCGATCAGCGCCACGCGCGCGGCGATGCGCGCGCGCACGTCGGCCGGCAGGTCGCGCTTTTCCAGGCGGGTGGCGATGGCCTTGGCGATCAGCGCCGGCGACAGTTCATAGTGCGCCGGCAGCAGCCAGTCGCCGCGCGGCAACGACCATTCGCCGCCGTGGTTGCCGCGCTCGTCGAACTTGCCGTAGATCTTGGGGCGCACGTCGTCGCGCCAGTTGTAGAGTTCTTCCTTGAGCGCGTATTCGAGGATCTGGCGCTTCTCCTCCACCACCAGGATCTCTTCCAGGCCGGTGGCGAACTCGCGCGCGCCCTGCGCGTCGAGCGGCCACACGCAGCCCACCTTGAACACGCGGATGCCGACGCGGCGGCAGGTGTCGTCGTCCAGGCCCAGGTCGGCGAGCGCCTGGCGCACGTCGAGGTAGGCCTTGCCGGCGGTCATGATGCCGAAGCGCGCGTCGGGCGAATCGAGCACCACGCGGTTGAGCTTGTTGGCGCGCACGTAGGCCAGCGCCGCGTACCACTTGTGGTCCAGCAGGCGCGCTTCCTGCACCAGCGGCGGGTCGGGCCAGCGGATGTTGAGGCCGTCCGGCGGCATGGCGATGTCTTCCGGCAGCTCGATCCGCACGCGCTCGGGATCGATCTCCACCGAGGCGCTGGACTCCACCACGTCGGTCACGCACTTCATCGACACCCACAGGCCGGAGTAGCGGCTCATGGCCCAGCCGTGCAGGCCGTAGTCGAGGTATTCCTGCACGTCCGACGGGTACAGCACCGGGATGCCCGCGGCCATCAGCACGTGCTCGGACTGGTGCGCCACGGTGGACGACTTGGCGGCGTGGTCGTCGCCGGCCAGCAGCAGCACGCCGCCGTGCCTGGCCGAGCCGGCCGAGTTGGCGTGCTTGAGCACGTCGATGGAGCGGTCCACGCCCGGGCCCTTGCCGTACCACATGGCGAACACGCCGTCGCGGGTGGCGCCGGGAAACAGGTTGACCTGCTGCGAGCCCCACACCGCGGTGGCGGCGAGGTCTTCGTTGACGCCGGGCTGGAACACCACGTCGCTGGCGGCCAGGTGCGCCTTGGCCTTCCACAGCGCCTGGTCCACGCCGCCCAGCGGCGAGCCGCGGTAGCCGGAAATGAAGCCGGCGGTATTCAGGCCGGCGGCGCGGTCGCGCGCCTTCTGCAGCATGGGCAGGCGCACCAGCGCCTGGGTGCCGCTCAGGTAGACCCGGCCCTTCTCCAGCGTGTATTTGTCGTCCAGCGAAACCGTTTCCAGGGACGCCAGTTCGGCTTGCTGGGCGGGGGATAGGGGGGCATTCATCGATGCGGTCTCCGTTCTGCGCTCTGTGGGGCTGCGCTGAGTGTAGGAAGGCGGCCCGTTATCGTAAAATCAAGAATTCAGAGAACAGGTATGCGCCAGACAGATAGCGCGCGTTTACCCTGTGGCCCACCAGGAGCGCAGCCATGCCGAAGGAACGCAGCAGCAGACAGGACGGCGCGCCGCGCCTTGCCAAGGAAATCACGCTGCGGCAGTTCCGCTACTTCGCCGCGGCGGCCGAGACCGGGCAGTTCTCGATGGCGGCCACCGCCCAGCACGTGTCGCAGTCGGCCATCACCAACGCCGTGCTGATGCTGGAGCAGCAGCTCGGCGTGCGCCTGTTCGACCGCCTGCCGCACGGCGTGGCGCTCACCGCCGAAGGCCATCGCCTGCATCAGCGCGCGCGCGACATCCTCGACGCGGTGCAGGACACCCTGCGCGAGCCGCGCTTCCAGGCGCACAACCTCGCCGGCACGGTGCGGCTGGCGGCGTCGTACACCGTGCTGGGCTACCTGCTGCCGGGGCTGCTGGCGCGCTTTCGCAGCAACTACCCGGACATCGACTTCGACCTGCACGACATGGACCGCCCCGGCATCGAGCAGGGCGTGCTGAACGGCGAGATCGAGCTGGGCATCTGCCTGCTGTCCAATATCGAGAAGCTGCAGCGCTTCGCCCATCACACGCTGATCCGCTCGCGGCGGCAGTTGTGGGCCTCGCCTTCGCATCCGCTGCTGGCGCTGCCGCGCCTCACGCTCAAGGACATCGCGGCCCATCCGTACATCCAGATCACCGTGGACGAGAGCGAGCGCGCCACCCTGCGCTACTGGCGCAGCAAGCGGCTGGCGCCATCGGTCGCGTTCCGCACCAGTTCGATGGAGGCGCTGCGCGGGCTGGTGGCGCATGGCTTCGGCGTGACCGTGCTGTCCGACATGGTGTACCGGCCGTGGTCGCTCGAAGGCCGCCAGATCGAGGCGCGGCCGATCGCCGACGGCGTGCCGGACATGGAAGTGGGCCTGCTGTGGCAGCCCGGCCGCGCGCTCGACAAGCCGGCCGACGCGCTGCGCGAGTTCCTGATCCACGCCAGCGGCAGCTAGCCCGCGCCTGTGACACCGCCGTGTCACGCTGGCGCACGCGCTGTTCCAGATTGACACACCCGCGCGCGCCGCGTCGCCCGGCGGGCACCCGCATCTGCGCGCCGCGTGGCGCCGCCACGCCCTTGCCACGCCGCCGCCCGCCGCGGGCATGCCTCTTGCGGATAAGGCGGCGTGCGCGCGGCATCGCCGCACGGCGGCTGTCGCCCGACAGCGGACCACATCAAAGAACGGAGCGAGACATGGACATGGCGGAAATCGCCCAGCTGGGCGTTGCGAACCCCTACAAGGACCAGTACGAGAACTATATCGGCGGCGCCTGGGTGGCCCCGGCCGACGGCCAGTACTTCGAGGCGATCACGCCCGTCACCGGCAAGCCGTTTACGCGCGTGCCGCGCTCCAACCAGAAGGACATCGACGCCGCGCTCGACGCCGCCCACCGCGCCAAGACCGCGTGGGGCCGCACCTCCACCACCGAGCGCGCCAACATCCTGAACCGCATCGCCGACCGCATCGAGGCCAACCTCGTCACGCTGGCGGTGGCCGAGACCATCGACAACGGCAAGCCCATCCGCGAGACCACCGCGGCCGACCTGCCGCTGGCGGTGGACCACTTCCGCTACTTCGCCGGCTGCATCCGCGCGCAGGAAGGCGGCATCTCCGAGATCGACCACGACACCGTGGCCTATCACTTCCACGAGCCGCTCGGCGTGGTCGGCCAGATCATTCCGTGGAACTTCCCACTGCTGATGGCCACCTGGAAGCTGGCGCCGGCGCTGGCCGCCGGCAACTGCGTGGTGCTCAAGCCGGCCGAGCAGACCCCGGCCTCGATCCTGGTGCTGATGGAGCTGATCGGCGACCTGCTGCCGCCGGGCGTGCTCAACGTGGTCAACGGCTTCGGCCTGGAAGCGGGCAAGCCGCTGGCGTCCAGCCCGCGCATCAACAAGATCGCCTTCACCGGCGAGACCACCACCGGGCGGCTCATCATGCAGTACGCCTCGCAGAACATCATCCCGGTGACGCTGGAGCTGGGCGGCAAGTCGCCCAACATCTTCTTCGAAGACGTGATGGCCGCCGACGACGCTTTCTTCGACAAGGCGCTCGAAGGCTTCGCCATGTTCGCGCTGAACCAGGGCGAAGTCTGCACCTGCCCGTCGCGCGCGCTGGTCCAGGAATCCATCTACGAGCGCTTCATGGAGCGCGCGCTCAAGCGCGTGGCGGCGATCAAGCAGGGCCATCCGCTCGACAAGAGCACCATGATCGGCGCGCAGGCGTCGCAGGAGCAGATGGAGAAGATCCTGTCCTACCTCGACCTGGGCAAGCAGGAAGGCGCGCAATGCCTGATCGGCGGCGAGCGCAACGCGCTGGGCGGCGACCTGTCCACCGGCTACTACGTCAAGCCCACGGTCTTCGCCGGCCACAACAAGATGCGCATCTTCCAGGAGGAAATCTTCGGCCCGGTGGTCGCGGTGACCACCTTCAAGGACGAGGACGAGGCGCTGGAGATCGCCAACGACACGCTCTACGGCCTCGGCGCCGGCGTGTGGAGCCGCGACGGCGCGCGCGCCTTCCGCATGGGCCGCGGCATCCAGGCCGGGCGCGTGTGGACCAACTGCTACCACGCGTATCCGGCACACGCGGCCTTCGGCGGCTACAAGCAGTCCGGCATCGGGCGCGAGAACCACCGCATGATGCTCGACCACTACCAGCAGACCAAGAACCTGCTGGTCAGCTACAGCCCCAACGCTCTCGGCTTCTTTTGATCCAGCGCAAGAATGCGCGCGCGGCACCGCTGGTGCAGCGCGGCCCGCGCGCGCATGATCGGATCCGCGCCC